>JALNXP010000054.1 GCA_023230285.1 Bacteroidales bacterium
CAATTGCCTGCAAATAAAAATGTAGATGTAGTTGTAAGTTACACCGAATATGAAGATTACAACCTTGATTATTCGTTAGTTCCGTCTCGTGGAGTTTTATACAGAAATCAGAACATCGAAGAAATTCCTTACGAGATAGACCCTAATTCTTTAGTCAATAAATTTTATCCGAGTACATTAGCTACTGCTGATGAGCCTTTTATCATTCGTGATATAAGAGGTACAGCTGTCAGAGTTTATCCTTTCCAATATAATCCGGTAACTAACACTTTGCGTGTATACTCAAATGTTTCCGTTAAATTGGTTGAGAATAATCAAGTGGCAACCAATCCTTTGTTAAAAGAAAACATGAACCCTGTACGTGAAGCTATCAGTATGTATCAAAGTTTGTTTTTAAATTTTGATGCTTCAAAATACGACCTCACTATGGCTCAATATGGTGAAATTCTTGTAATTACGACTGCTCGTGATGAAGCTGACATCGAAAATTATATTCAATGGAAGAAAGAAAAAGGTTATATAGTTCATAAAGAGGTTGTTGCAACAGGAACTAATGTAAAATCGCTGATACAGACAAGCTACAACAACAACAACAACATACTTTATGTTCAATTAGTTGGTGACTGGGCTGACATTAAATCAGATAACAGCATAGACAGTTCTCCTACAGATCCTAAGATGGGCTGTGTTGTCGGAACAGATAACTTTCCTGAAATTGCCATAGGACGTTTTTCATGTTCAAACTCTACTCAATTGATGACTCAGATTAACAAAACCATTGATTATGAAAAAACTCCTAACATGGAAGCTAATTGGCGAGAAGCCTTTATCGGCATTGGTTCAGATGAAGGTAGCGGACAAGGTGATGACGGTGAAATGGATAAAACCCATATTCAGAGAATATATACTCAAAGATTAGACCCTTTTACTTACGATACGCATTACGAAAATTATGCTCCGGGTGCAAGTGCTTCAACACTTGGTAATCATGTTAATGCAGGTGCTTCAACAATAGCATATTGCGGACACGGTTCTGAAACTTCTTTTGTAACAACAGGATTTAATAACTCTAATGTAAACCAATTGACTAATGGTGATAAACTTCCTTTCATTGTTTCTGTAGCTTGCGTAAACGGTGCATTCCATATCAGTTCCGATTGTTTTGCCGAGGCTTGGCTGAAAAAACAAGGTGGCGGTGCAGTTGTTACTTGGATGTCTTCAATTAACCAGCCATGGACTCCGCCTATGCGTGGTGAAGACTATTTTTATGATATTCTAATTGGTGGCTTTGACTATTCTGCATATTCCGGACAAAACGGTATCACAACAACAGAACAACGTACCACTTGGGGATCTATCACAGTTAACTCTTTTAACTTGATGCTTACAGAATCTCAGACAAGTTCAGATATAGAAACAGCTCATACGTGGGTAACATTCGGTGATGCTTCATTGCAACTCAGAACAAAACAACCCGAACAGCTCTTAACTTCTAATACAGCTATGTTGGTAGGAATGGATTATTCTACTATCCTTACAGCAAATGGTGTACCTGTTGCAAACGCTTTGGTCTGTATCTCGCAAAATGACGTTTATTATTCCGATATAACAGATGGAAACGGCTCTGTAACTATTCCTAACGATTTTCAGCCGGGTGATGTTTTATTGGTTGCTTCTGCATTCAACACGACAACGATTTATGAAAATATAGAATGTATTCCTGCTGATGGTTCTTATGTAATCAGTGATGGTTACTCGCTTGCCGGTGATGGCATTTTGAGTTTTGGCGAAACTTCAGCATTATCTATAACCATGAAAAATGTCGGAACAGACCCGACAACAACAAATACTACGGTTACAATTAGCTGTGATGATCCTTTGCTCACAATTGTAAACGGCACAGCAACTTATGGTCCTATGGCTTCCGGTGCTTCTTTAACAGTAGAAAATGGTTTCTCTATTAAAGCAGATGAAGAAATTACAAACGGACAAACATTTACAGTGAATGTAACTGCTGTTAATGGAGCTGATACGTGGGTAAGTAAAATATATGTAAGTGCATATCGTCCTATAATCAACTACAATGGTGTTGCATGGCAGGGCGCATACGTACCGGGCGAAAGTCTCAATTTACAAGTTGCTTTTGAAAATATTGGCGGTTTCAGTGCTTTGAATGCAACTGCTACTCTTACAACAACAAGTTCTTATGTTACCATTAATAATGCAACTGTAGAATATGGTACTATTGCTCCTACAGGAATTGCCAATGGTACATTCAATATTACGATTTCTAATAATGTTCCTGATAATGAAGTTTTGGATTTCCATTTTGCTTTTGCATCTAATGGTGGCGTAATTACTGCTGAAGGCGATTTTTCGTTATCCAATAGTTGCAATGTCATTTTTAATTTACAAGATTCTTATGGTGACGGGTGGAACGGAGCTTCTTTAACTGTTGCTTTTAATGACGGCACACCTTCACAAACTCTGACTTTGAGTAGTGGATCCACCGGCTCTTATACAATAGAGATTAATTCGGGTACAACCGTAACCGTATCTTTTAATAGCGGCTCTTGGAATTCTGAATGTTCTTTTGACATCCAATATGAAGACGGAACACTTATTTATCAAAATTCGGGAACTCCGCAGGCTGGTGTACAATGTACATTTGTCTGTAACTGTGGCGCAACCCCTAACGTTTGTGACCCTGTAACCAATTTGGAAGGCAGTGCAGACGGAACTACCGTTACATTGACATGGAATGCTCCTGAAGGTGCTGATTATTATACTGTTACAGAAAACGGCGTTAACGTAGGCGACCCATACACAACTACTTTAGTTCGTGAAAATGCTCCTGAAGGTGATAACAATTATTGTGTTTATGCTATATATAATTCCACCGGTTGTACTTCAGAAGCTGTATGCTTATCTATAAATGTTTCTTCCGGTCCTTGTGATGCTCCTACAGGCTTGACTGCCGAAGTTAATGGCGTTACCGTTGCTTTATCATGGAATGCTTCGGAATATGGTACTTCATACAACATATATAAAAATGGTACAATGGCAGGTTCAACAGCAACAACTTCGTATACTGTTGAAGACCTTGCACAAGGCGAAGAATTTTGCTTTACAGTAACATCGGTTTGTGGCGGCGGTGAATCAGAACATTCTAATGAAGCATGTGTAACCACAGCTGTTTGTGAAGCTCCATCTAACTTTGTTGCAAGTGTAGAAGGCAACGACATAACCATGTCGTGGGAAGGCACCGGCGAAAGCTACATTATATATACTACTGATGATGAACAGGTTGCCACGACAACAGAACTTTCTTTGACAATAGAAGCTTATTATGGAGAAGAATATTGCTTATATGTTGTTTCTGTATGTGATTTTGCAGTTTCGGCACCGTCAAATACAGCATGTGTAACAACAGATGAATGTTATGCTCCGGGAGCATTAACAGTATCTGCCGAATATAATGTAGTAACTTTAAATTGGACACCGACTACAACAGCCGACACATATTCTGTATACAAAGATGGTGAGTTGGTAGCAGAGACGGAAGAAGCTACATACACAGATAATGTTGAATACGCTCAAACATATTATTACTCGGTTGCAGCCAATTGTTCCGACTTACAGTCAGAGCATACTACAGACCAGTATATAACAACAGTATGTTCGGCACCTGCAAATCTTGAAGCTGCAATGCAAAACAACGCCGTTATTTTAACATGGAATGCTTCTGATGCAGCCACATCATATAATTTATACAGAAATAATGAAGTCCTTGTAACGGGTGTCACCGAATTAACATATACAGATGTTGAAGTACAAGCAGAGCAAAAGTATTGTTATGATGTAACAGCAGTCAGCGAAGCCGGCGAATCCGGTCATTCAGATGCTGTATGTGTTGATTATACAAGTATTTCAGATTATAGTACTATAGATGTTACAGTTTATCCTAATCCAACAACGGGAAGCGTTTTAATAGAATGCGAAGGTATGAAAGTTGTGAATATTTATGGATTAGCCGGTAATTTGGTAAAGAGCATTTCAGTTGACGGAAACGATTGTGTTGCCGATTTAACGGATTGTGCATCCGGGACATACTTTATCAATATTGTGACAGATAGTGGTAAAGTTGTCAGGAAAGTTGTTAAAATGTAATTAATTGTTTATTGTGTAAATATGTTTTATGGGGAGCTTCAAAGCGGAGTTCCCCATTTTTTATTTATAAGCCATGTGTGTATATAGACTTTTTTCTATGTATTTTACTTAAAAAATTGATTTTGAAAATCTTTTGAATAAAAAAAACGAAATAGGTTGTAGAATAAAAAAAAGTTTGTATCTTTGCAGCCAAAATTTTAAGGAGATTTATTTATGGCAAAGAAAAACAAAGATGCACGTATTCAGGTGATTCTTGAGTGTACAGAGCAGAAGACATCAGGAGTTCCCGGCATATCAAGGTATGTTACTACGAAGAATAAGAAGAATACTCCGGGTCGTTTAGAGCTGAAGAAGTATAATCCTTATTTAAAGAAAGTCACAGTACATAAAGAAATTAAATAGTATAAATCATGGCAAAGAAGGTAGTTGCAACCCTTAAGACGACAACGGGTAAAAGTTATGCTAAAGCTATAAAGATGGTAAAATCCCCGAAGACGGGAGCTTACGTATTTGCTGAAAGCATTGTCGTACAAGACAAAGTCAAAGATTATTTTGACACTAAAACAAATTAATTAATTATTTAAAAAGAAACAAATTATGCCAACAAGAATTAGATTACAGAGAAAAGGTAAAAAAGGCAGACCTTTTTATCATTTAGTAATTGCGGATGGTCGAGCACCACGAGACGGAAAATACATAGAGAGAATTGGCACATATAATCCTCTTACAAATCCGGCTGAGATAAACATAGATAGCGAAAGAGCCATATATTGGTTACAAGTAGGGGCGCAGCCCTCGGACACAGTAAGAAACCTCCTTTCAGTAAAAGGAATTCTCCTTAAGAACCATCTTTTAATCGGAGTTAAGAAAGGTGCTATAAGTCAAGAGCAGGCAGATGTCAAGTTTAGTGCTTGGCTTCAAGAGAAAGAGCAGAAGAGACAGAATATAGTCAAAGCTGACGAGAATGCTCAACGTGAGGATCGCAAGGCAAAGATAGCAGCGGAAAAGAAGATAAATGAGGACCGTGCAGCAGTATTAGCAAAGAGAGCAGCAGAAGAAGCAGCCAAGAAAGAAGCAGAAGAAGCGGCAGCTCGTAAAGCAGCAGAAGAAGCACAAGCATCGGCAGAAGAAATAACCTCTGAAGAAACAGCACCGGAAGCACCGGCAGCCGAATAAATACTTAGAAGGTGATTTTCATCATTCATCTGACATAAATAGGCGGAATGAAGATGAAAGATAATAATAAAACGAATTTTTATTAGAAATTAAAAAAAAGATGGATACAAATAGTTATAAGACAGTGTCGGTAAACAAAGAGACCGCACAGAAGGAATGGGTGATTGTAGATGCAGAGAACCAAGTATTAGGTCGTTTAGCTGCAAGGATAGCCTTTGTTTTGAGAGGCAAGCATAAACCCTGTTTTACTCCAAACGCTGATTGTGGCGACAATGTTATTGTGATAAATGCCGAGAAAATAAAAATCACCGGCAACAAATTTGAACAGAAAGAATATGTACGCCATTCAGGTTATCCTGGTTCACAAAGATTTAGAACAGTAAGAGAAACCATGGCAATGGACCCTACATGGGTGCTTAAAAATGCTATTAAAGGCATGCTCCCTAAAAGCAGATTGGGTACTGCTCAATTGAGAAATGTGAGAATTTACGCCGGTACAGAACACGGTCAAGAAGCTCAACAACCTAAACCACTTGATATAAATACTATTATTAAATAATTAATATGGAAGTTATAAATACAATAGGCAGAAGAAAAGCTGCAATTGCCCGCATTTATATGAAAGAAGGCAATGGTCGTATTTTGATAAACAAAAGAGAACTTGAGGATTATTTTCCTCTTTCAACCCTTCGTTATATTGTAAATCAGCCATTTGAGACGACACAAACAGCTGGCATGTACGATGTAAATATCAACCTTGTAGGTGGTGGTTTTAAAGGACAAGCTGAGGCAGTACGTCTTGCAATAGCAAGAGCACTTTGCGAAGTAAATAAAGAAGAATATCGTCCTATGTTAAAGGTTAAAGGTTTTCTACACCGCGACCCGCGTGTTGTGGAACGTAAAAAACCCGGTAGACCAAAAGCTCGTAAGAGATTTCAATTTAGTAAACGTTAGAAAATTACATAATAGTAGTTTAGTATCTAAATTGCTGAGATCGCTGTGCGCTACTCGGCAATTGCGTTTAATTTTTAATTAAAGAATGTAAACTAAAATTTTAAAAAAATGCCAAGAACAACTTTTGACGACCTCTTGAAGGCAGGCGTACATTTCGGTCACCTTAAGAGAAAATGGAATCCTCACATGGCTCCTTATATTTTTATGGAACGTAACGGGATCCACATTATTGATTTGTATAAAACTCAAGCTAAAATTGATGAAGCAGCAGCAGCTTTGAAACAAATCGCCCATTCAGGTAAAAAAATATTATTTGTTGCCACCAAAAAACAAGCAAAAGAAGTGGTAGCAAGTTTAGTGAAAGATGTAAATATGCCATACGTCACAGAACGCTGGCCCGGCGGTATGCTTACCAACTTCGCCACTATCCGTAAAGCAGTGAGAAAAATGACTTCTATAGATAGAATGATGGCTACAAGTAACTTTAAAAATATCTCTAAACGTGAAAGATTACAAATTGAACGTGAAAGAGCTAAATTAGAGAAAAACTTAGGCAGTATCTCCGAATTAAATCGTTTGCCGTCAGCACTATTTATAATTGACGTGTGTAAAGAGCATATCGCAGTTGCAGAAGCTAAGAAGTTAAATATTCCGACATTTGCAATAGTAGATACAAATGCAGATCCTAATGAAGTTGATTTTCCGATACCGGGTAATGATGATGCTGCAAAATCTATAAAGATCGTTGTACGCGCTATGGTAGAAGCTATCGAAGAAGGTCTTAATGAACGCAGACTTGATAAAGAAAAACGTAACGAAGATGAAGAAGAAGCTGTAAATAATGCTGAAAGTGAAGAAGAGGTTACTGTAGACACAGAGGATACTGAAGAAAAGCAGGATAGAAGACCAAGAAGAAGAGAAATAAAATAATTTTAACTAAAATAATTTGTATATAATATGAATATAACAGCATCAGAAGTTAATAATCTTCGTCAGATGACAGGTGCAGGCATGATGGACTGCAAAAAGGCTCTTGTAGAAGCTGAAGGTAATGTTGAAAAAGCAATAGAAATATTACGTAAAAAAGGTCAAAAAGTTGCTTCTAACAGAGCAGACAGAGACGCAAAAGAAGGTAAAGTAGTTGCTAAAGTTTCTGAAGATGGTACTTTCGCATGCATGATTATGCTTAACTGTGAAACAGACTTTGTTGCTAAAAGTGCCGACTTCACCGATTTTGCTAACGCTATTGTTGATGTAGCCGTTAAAGGTAAAATCAAAACAATGGAAGAACTGCAACAACAAACGTACAATGGCAGAACTATTGAACAAAGTGTTATGGATTTGACAGGTAAAACCGGCGAAAAAATGACACTTGCTCACTACGTATGCTTAGAAGCACCCAAAGTGTTTGCATATAATCATATAGGAAACCGCTTGGCTACTATACTCGCTATGAATAAAAATGGCGAAAAAATAGAAACCGCAGGTCACGAAATAGCTATGCAAATAGCTGCAATGGCTCCTGTCGCAGTAGATGAAGCCGGCGTTCCTCAAGATATTATAGATAAAGAACTCGAAATAGCTAAAGACGTTATCCGTAAAGAAGGTAAATCCGAAAATATGGTCGAAAAAATAGCTATGGGTAAATTAAGTAAGTTCTTTAAAGAAAATACTTTGTTAGACCAAGTATTCGTCCGTGACGGCAAAATAACAGTCGCAGAATATTTGAAACAAACTGACCCAACTTTGAAAGTTTTAGGTTTTAAACGTTTGATTTTGGGTGAATAATTGAATTTTTGTTCATTTTTTCATAAAGATTACCAGTTGAGAGAGCTGTCGAAAGATAGCTCTCTCTTTTTGTTTAATGCGTAACGCATTTCCTGACTTCGACAATGTGTCACCCTAAATTTTATTCCAGAAATTTTCATCAAATAGTATTTCGATAGACTTATGTCTTGGTGTCAAAAGCATCGTCTTCGTAATGGCACCACCACTCATTGGGAGCTTAATTTTGATTGTAATTATTGTTTTGGCAATATTAAGTACTTTATCGACACTCATATTGATATTACTAATTTTCAATATTCGTTCTAATTCTTTGTGTACTTTGTATGCAACAAAGCATATACAAACATGGGCTTCTATGCGTTTGGGTGTAAAATGGAAAATCGGACGCATTTCAAGTGTTCCTTTTGTTATTCTATAAGCCCGTTCTATCACCCAAAGTTCTTTGTATTGTTCATATACTTCTTTTGCAGACAAGGTCGTATTTGTAATATATCCTTTTAATCCATCCCATTTTTCATCTTCTTCTATTAATGCCTGATTTATCATAACTTTTACATTATCAGATATTTTTAAAAATTTATTGTAACCTCGTTTATTTATGTTTTCTTTAGTGATATTTCCGCTTTTGTATGCTTTTTGCAATCGTTTTACCCCTTTATCTCTGTTGTAGCGGTCTTTCTTTGCACGATTCTCGGAATAGCCTAAAACCAACTTACATTGTCCGGATTTTTGATATTGGTAAAATGCTCCATCATGTCTATTTTGTGATAAAGTCCATTGTCTTATTTCGCTCGTTTCATTTTTTATCCTTGCGCCAACTATATATTTGTATCCGCCTGACTCTAATAGATCAATATTCTTTTTATTCATCAATCCGGAATCTGCTACAACTACAAAATCTTCTAAATCAAATCGCTTCACAAAGTCTTCTACTATTGGAAGCATTGTCCGACCTTCGTATTGTGAACCATTGAATAACGAATACGCAAGAGGATAACCTCCTTTACTTACTAAAAGTCCTAACACAATTTGAGGCTGACTATGTTTACCGTCTTTTGACCACCCATTTTCCCGAAAACCGTCTCCATAATCAGCTTCAAAATAGAGTGTGGTAACATCGTAAAACACTAACCCTATTTTACCTCCTAATATCTTTTGTGTATGAGATATACTTATTTGTTGTATTTTTTCCTGTTGAGTGTTGTGTAATTTATCTAAATAACGATAAATATTATGTAGCTCAACATCCTCGTCAAAATATGATTTCAAATATTCTACCGTACCGGATTTGCTTGATGGTTGACTGATACGTGCTATTACTAAATGCTTTAAGATGTCATCTTCAATCTTGTCGAAACCTATTAGTCTAAAAACTTTGTCAAGTATAAGTTGTGTGCCATTCAACAAGATATTTTCAATGTTGGATAACATGTATTCAATGACCTGCTGTTCTTCTCGCTCTTTTCCAAATTCATTGAAAATATCTCGGATGCCCGTGTGTGATTCTATCCATTTTTTACCTTGATGGCATAAAAACTCTATTGTAGGTTCATCATTGCTTACTCCGATGGTTGCAATTTCCTTAAATACACCATGTGCTTTGTCTACAACCACTACGCTGGTTGTACCTGAACGATTTTTCTTTTTACGTATAAACATTCGGCAAAGACAATCGTTTTTTTTGGTTGCATCACCCAAAACCCAAAACCCAAAATTATAACTATTTTATTACTAACCGTTTACAAATATAACGGGTGATGCGTGTCGAAGTCAGAAAATACACAAATATTTATAAACTCAATCCATTTCCTCATACAACATCAACAGATGTGCGGCGCTCCAACTGAAATGCGGTGCTTCAAGCGGTTGTCCCGTAGAAGCATCATAATTTTCATGTATTGCGACTTCTCCTGTCAAGCCGGCTAATCTGTCAAAGACTTGTCGCGTGTAATTATTCGCCATCTCTTTATAGCCGTAGTTGCGTAACCCGCTGATAGCGAAGTATGTTTGGTCTAACCATATTGCCCCTCGCCAATATCCGTGCGCATCATATTTCGGATTGTCCATGGCAACTGTCGGGAATGGAATATAAGTACTGAATTTTGCTGTGTCTGTTAAGATATTCAACATCTGTGAGACCTGCTCTTTATTAGCGATATTCGTCCACAGCGGCGTGTATGCTTCGCAGCCTTCTACTCTGATAAAACTTTTATCTTCTAATCTTCTGTCGAAGAAAAATCCGATGGCGTTGTCGAAATAATATTGTGCCGTGCTGTCGCCGTAATATGGCTCATCAAAAGTTTCGTCAATTATTATGCTGAACTTCTTCAACAGACGGTTTTCTAAAGCTAAATAAGAGTTTAAATCCACACTTTCCTGATTCATGCTGTACGCATCATTGCCATTTTTCACCATAGCAGCCTCATCGAAGCGTATCGCATTGTCCATGCCGCTTTCCCATGCTGCTGCTACTTTTGTGCCGTCAGTAGAGCCATACTCACATTGCCGGTTGCAGTCATGGTCTCTTTTTTCGTACCACCAGCGATAATAAGCGACCATTTTTGGAAACATCTCTCTAAGGAAAGCTGTGTCTTGTGTCTGTTCAAATATCTCATTTACCGCCCATGCAGATAGCGGCGGCTTGCTGTCTCTGTAGTTGTTTTCCGCAGTATCCACAAAGATGCAGTCGATAATCATGCCGTCCGGCTGCTGATAGTCGAACATTGCGCGGATGTTGTCTTTCGCGAGCTCCGGAGCAAAATGCGACAAGGCAGTGGCAAAGCGCCAGCTGTCCCACGCCCAAAAGCCGACAAAATAGCCAACCGCATGACTTGGCACTACGCCATCATGCTTTAAACCGCCTCTCGCTACTCGCCAATTGCTTATCAATGTAACTACCGACTTGACTGCTATGCGATTGTACTGCTTGTCTACATCATCGCACAATACTTTGTTTAAATAGCCATTCCAACGGTTGTCGTGCTGCAATATCGCAGTAGACACATCTTTCAATAACAAATTATTCCTGTCGATTACAGATTTTAAATTAACTTCATCTGTAAGAAATGACAACGCAACATAAAAAGTTTTATCCGCAGTTTTTGTGGTTGCTGTATAGTTTTTATCGGCATCATTAATTATCGGTGGGTTAATATTTTTATCAAAAGTGATGATTAGTTTTTCGCCGGAAGTATGCTTTGCTATTATGCTGCCGTTATTTTGGGCTAACTGTATATTTTTATTCCAATTTTTACCGGAAAATATGAGGTTGGCTTTTTTATCGGAACTGATGGAAAGTAATGCTGTTGTTTCATCTATAAATATAAGGTTTTGTGAAATTTTGTTGTC
>JALNXP010000032.1 GCA_023230285.1 Bacteroidales bacterium
ACTTAGGGCAAAACACACCACTGTTATATTTCAGAACCAGTGATGGTGGCAACACTTGGGATTATTCGGATTTTATAATAGAAGATTTTGTCGGACCGGCTGTAACTCCGGGCATCGGCTCCAACTCCTATTGCTTTATGGAAACCACCGAAGACAACCGTCTTGCGTTTGTTATAGCTGACGACTGGATTGATGGTCAGGTTGTATACTCCGATGATAATGGTGACACATGGAACTCCATCACCTATTTTGACCATCCGGATCCATTTGCAACTTATGACGCCATTTTCCTATATCCTCGTTGGGTATCTCCTATTTGGGATAAAGACGGCTACCTCCACATAGCTTATGAATTTAACGGCACAACAGGCGAACCGGGTTCAGGTTCTTACTACCCTGGCGTTGGCGGCGTAGCCTACTGGAACGAAGATATGGCTGTTTTAGACACAGGCTATCTGTATCAAGACATCTACGCTTCTCTATGGTACTATTCCGATGCAACACACGAAATGTATCCAGAATATATAGGTTATGTTACTCCTCTTGATGAAAGCGGAAATCCTGAAGACCCTTATACGGCAACAGAATTCAACATTGATGACTTTACTCTCCACGGCTCTTACAACTGCGGTATCGCCGGCATGCCTTCTATGTTCTATGATAAAAACACTGACCGCTTACACGTGGTTTGGATTGCAATGTGCGAAAACAACCAAGATGAAGTAGGTAACTTCTATTTCAGAATATTCTCAAGAACGTCTTTAGACCGCGGCGAAACATGGCAGCCAATGTACAACCTGACACAAGGCTTCCTATTCTCATTGAGCGAATGTGTCTACCCTGCTTTATACATGCAAAATCACGGCAATCAGCTTAGACTTATCTACCAAGAAGACGGTCAGACAGGTACTTTCGTAATGAACAATGATTCAGATGGCACCGACAACTTATACAAAGCTATGTTTGTTGACATTGATGGTATCATTGGCATCAAAGAATATCAAGATGCAACTTCCAACATAGAATTATCCGTTTATCCTAACCCTGCTTCCGATTATGTTTCAATAGAATTGACCGAAGCAGCAAATGTTACTATCTACAATTCTATAGGTCAAGTAGTTAAATCAGTAGAACATCAAGGTGGAGTTTTGGAAATCAACACCAACAATTTCAATACCGGTGTCTATTTTGTTAACGCTAACAACGGTGTTGTTTCTACAACACAAAAATTGATTGTGAAATAATCATCTATATATATGTAAAAAAAAAGGCGATTAATAATCGCCTTTTTTTTTATCTAAATTTCATTCAAAAAATATTTTGCTTCCTCAGAATTCATATTATCTTTTGTCAACAAAAATGTACTCATATACTTCAATTTTGGCTGAGTCACATTATTTGACACATATTCGACAATTGTTGAAAGTGCTTCGTATCCCATACCATAAGTATCCTGAATCATCGTTGCCTTTACGGTTTCATTTTCTATAGCCTGAAGAATTGCGGAGCTGACATCAAAACAATACACATCTTTTTCAGTAATATTTTTAGCTATCAAAACTTCGGAGGTATGGAGATTTGCCGAAAAGATAATTGCACAATCCGACATTTCGGTCAGAGCCTCATCAATGTCAGCTTCAAGATTATCTACGCTGACAAATACTTCGACTACATCAAAGCCGGCTTTTTCCATATTATCTTTAAAGCCGGTTGCACGTTCTAACACAGCACCACTGCCGGCAAGAGCTATAATTCCTATCTTTCCTGAAGCAGAAAAAGTATTTCTGACATCATAAGCATATTGATCGCCGGCGTTATAATTATTGGTACCTACAAACGTCATAAACGACAACGTCTGCTCAAGTTCCGAATCTATAATAACAGTCGGAGTTTTAGTGCTGACAGTCTCTATCAAAGAATTAAACTCTTCATTATCAACTTTTGCAGGAGCCACAATAATGCCTTGATATTTACTTTCATCATAATTTTTAAGTTCATCGATTTGCGATTGAACATCGTCATCTTTATCAATAAACACGACATCATAACTATAGTTTAGGGATTTTGAAGCTACACTTAAACCATATTCGACTTGTTGCCAGAAATAGGAATTATCTTTCATAATAACTTTAAGTGTACCGGAATTTGCATCATCTTTACAAGAAGTTAAGCCAAGCATCAGCAGTGCTACAACTGCAATAAGTAATTGTTTCTTCATAAGTTTGTTTTATTAAATTGACATAAAATTAACACTATTTTATTTTTTCACATATTTTACAAGACATATTGACATAAAAACATCACATTTCTATATTTTTACATAACAACAAATTTCATAATTTCAGTTTTGTTGTTACATGAAATGCGAAGGAAATATATACCTGTCGGGAATGTCGATGTAGAAACTTCAACATCTTCTCTACCGATATTATTATTTTCGTAAACGCTGTATCCTTTTGCGTTAAATATTGATATTTTATCTATTGCAGATACAGACTCGGTGCTGATATAAAGCATGTTAGCAACAGGGTTAGGATAACATTTAATGCTACTATTATTGGTTTCACTTATAGCATTTTCATCACCGATGACGAATGTCACAATGACAGGTACTTCGCCGACATTAGGATTTTCGGTACAAAAATTTAAAGTGGCAAGAAACGTTCCTGTCTCTGCCCACGAGCCATCCATAGTTAATTGAACCGACTGTGTTTCGCCGGCTTCAATGACACCTTGTTTTGGTGAAACATGCAGCCATCCGGCTTCGGTAGGAATAGCAAAGCCGACCATATTGCCCGGCAACTCGCCAATATATTCCAAATTATTAAATTCCAAATTTACAATATATAATGATGTTTTAAAAGTGCTGAAATCGCAACCGGCAAAATATAAAGTATTAGTTTCGCGGTCAATGGCAAGTCCTTGACAATAATTAGAATCAAAGCCGAGAGATATCAGCACTGTTTCTTCGCCTGTAGCAGGGTCAACTTCAATCAGCCGGTCATTATCGGTATCTATGGTTATAAATCTGCCGTCATTGGTAATGGCAAAATTGAAAGTAGGTGTAGTCATCGAGAAACAATATTGGGTTTCGCCGGTAGCCATATTCAGCGTATAAAAGTCGTTATAAGTTTTCATATACACTTTATTATCAGACACATTATAGCACAGTCCATAAATATCCAGCACATTCATTGTAACTTCCGGATTAGCGTAACCTGTTTCGGGGTCAATAGAAAACACATAAATCATATTAGGGTCGATGACGTACCATTTACCATTGAAAAAGTCGCCGCCGCTAATCATGTCAAAAGGTGGGTTATCTCCGCCGGCGATAAGAGTCGCAGCTGACGGATTGTTAAGTGGCACTGCATAAGGCATCGGCAACTCGTCAAAAGCATTTATCATATAAGCAACAGTTTCAGGGCTTTTGCCGTTTTCATATTCGATTTTGTTGTTCCACGTCAATGTTCCATTTCCGGTATTTGTAATATCAATTGTTTCAACAACATTTGTCATATACGTTGTAGTTGCATAAACTTCATCGCTGCTTACAGACAATTCCGGATTATCGAGTGCAAAATTTTTGACGACATTATTAGCCGGCTGTGTAAAATCTGTTTCAACAAAGTTGTTAAAGCCTTCGGCAGAAACGGTGATATTATAAGAATACTCTTCCACAGCATCTAAAGAATAGCAGCCATTGTCGTCTGTTTGAGCCGTTATATTCTGAAGACCTTCAAATAACACGATAGCATTTGCAATTGCTGCGCCTGTTGCCGAAGATGTCACGGTGCCGGAGACTATCCAAGTTGGCAGCTCATAACATTCATGCTCATAAGTATAAAAGATGCCGATAGTCTGTGCACCCTGTGTTTGATAAATCACGTTGCCGTAAGAATCTTTAATGGTAAAGCCACATTCAAAAGGATATTCTCCCGGCACCCACTCAAAGTCGGTAGTACCTTCTTCCAAAGGTACAATCTCCGTTCCCGAATAGCCATCTTCAAGAGTAACACTTGCGACAATCACGCCGTTTTGAATAAAATTCACAGCTGCGCCGGTCCATCCGTCTCCATAATCATCGGTCATATCAACAATAATATCGCAGGCAACAACCGGCGATGACGGCTGTGCATTAAGGGACAAAACTTGTGATAACAGCGTGATTATCACAAATGAAGCATATATTTTTTTCATGACACAAAAATTAAACTCTGCAAAAATAATTAATATTTATGATTGGTGATTATATTTTCCGGCAGATGAACTTGACAAAATAATAAAATTTGTTAATTTTGCATGATCTTTCATGACATTTTCGACCTTTGTCGGATGATAAATAAAGTGGCGGAAGCAAAGTCATAATAAAAAAGTAGGGAAAATCATATTCAACATTGGGCATGTCATTGACAATCGTATAACCTGTGTGCAAAATAAAAAATCTTTTTTGTCACAAACTCATAGTCTCAAACGACTTATTATTGTTATGAGTTAACCGATGCTTATGAATTTGGAGTTTGATACAATATATAAAGAAAATTATCTGCGGCTTTTCAAAGTTGCCTCTAAGATGCTCCACGATAGTGATGCTGCCAAAGACGTTGTTCAAGATGTTTTTATGGCGTATTTTCTTTTCAAAGATGACAACAGCAAAATTCACAACTTCAAAAGTTGGCTGCTTCGTGCGACTGTCAACAAAAGCATAGACTACGCCAACAGGCGGAAAAAGTTCGCCGGCGTAGAAACACTGATGACAAAAATTGATGAAGCACCTTCACAAGAGCAAAACATAGAAAAGACGATCATCGAAACTGCTATCGACAAATTAAGCACCCGCGAAAAATCGCTGATAATACTTTACAGCGAAGGATATTCCTACAAAGAAATTGCTCAGATTACAGACATCAAATTTACCTCTGTAGGCAAACTGTTGGCACGAGCTTTAGAAAAACTTAAAATTATGATAAACGATAAAATATAGATATAATGAAACGACATATAGATAAAGAGCTGATGCAGAAATACATAGACAACGAATGCTCTAAAAATGAAATCATTGTGATAGAAAAGCATCTACAAGAATGTTCTAAATGCAAAAAACAACACGAAAAGCAGCAAGAAATTTCATCAGAAATTAAGAATCTGTTGTCGGGTGCTGTTGATGAAAATATGGAAATTCCGGAATTTGACAGCTATATAAACGCACGACCGTGTGTCTATACGACAACACGACCGAAAAACCGTAAAGCAGCAATATGGTTGTTGCCGGTGACCGCCGCCGCCTGCATTATCTTGTTGCTTATTTTGATATTACCAAAAACATCAAAACGAAACGACATTGAATACAACATCAGCATTTACACTGAAAATTACGATGCCAACCTGCCGTTTTCTGAACAGGACTATATCATCACCATCGAACCGTGGGATAACAGCTACAGGCATAATTAACGCCATGTCGTATAAACTCGCAGACGTGTGTATATACAACAAACAAAATATCGAATGACCAACAAAAATATAAAAATATGAAAAAATTAATTCTCACCATGATCATTTTCGCAGGATTATTTTCTGCAAACGCACAAAACCTCAAAGAGGTTTACAGACAAAATTCGGTTGTAAAGTTGACAGCTGACGGCACTTACGCTCAGGGCAACGAATGGAACAAGATTTTCGACACCTATTACAACGAGGTTAGCGACAAAGCTGTCGGCAATCGAAATACATTAACGATAATGGAGGACGGCTCTGCGCTCGTAAGTCACTATAAAACAAACAGACACTCCATATTCGACACGGAAGGCAGATTTATAAAGGATATTGTAATAAAAGACAAAACAGGAAAAGCTGTTTCTAATACACGACCGGTAAAAGGTTATATCAACGGACATTTCTACACTCAACCCGACAACATGGGAAAAATGTATTTCTTCGACATCGATGGAAACATTATTAAAGAACTGACATTAAACTATTCTACCAACAACATAATCACACTATCTGACAATAAAATAGCCGTCAGCGGAAATACTTCATGGAGAGGAAAATATAAATGGTTCGTCTCAATAGTAGATATTAGAAGCGGGAAAGATAATATCATCTGGGAATTAATACAGGAGGGACCATCATCTGTAAAATCCGATGATAATCTTTATGTTATAGTAACGCCAAGCGAAATGCTGAAAAGCATGGCTCGCAAAGAGATAGGTTTAGCACTGATTGACAATCAATTATATGTATCGTTGCCCTTAACAGGCGAAATTCTGATTTACAACACTGATGGCAACTTACAATCTAAAAAAAAGATGACGTGGGCTGATAAATATATATCTGCCGAAGAGCAGAAAGAAACTCAACAAAAAATCATCGACAATTATAAATCAAAATTAAAAGAAAATTCTGACAGCGATTTGGCAAAGCATGTTCCTTCTCTTATTGAGCGTTTGGAAGAAAGTCTCAATGCCATCAAAGATTCCATTCCTGCACCGGCGTTTTCAACGATGATTAAAGACAGTGATAATAATTTGTTATTTTTTGAATACATAGAAGATGAAGGGCAGAACAAATTCAACGTTTGGGTTTACAACGAGAATGGATATACCTATCAAAGCAGTCTGCAATGCGACAATTACAACTTGTCAATTACGCCGACAAAGTTAGTGTTTCACAATGGATATATATATGGAATACAAGACATTAAAGGAGCCGAAGGTGTACCTACACGCTTAGTAAGATTTGCATTAAATTAGACGAGACGATACTATTGACAGCATATATCATTTAATGTTATGGGCGTATGTAATACGCCCATAACATTATTCTGCGTAAGAATACACTTTTTGAGAGCCAATAGTTATATAACTAATGGCTATTTATTAGTTGTATTGCAGACCTTTTTTGTTAATAAAAAAAATATTTTATCATTGCAGAACAAAATATTTTATAAAACGCATAAGAATCTAAAATATTTTTATTACTTTTGCAGCGCGAAAGCAAAAATGGTTTGGTGTTGTATAAGAGGGGGCGCAAGTCCCCTTGTTTTTTATATTACGATGATAAATAAAGATATAGTAAAAAAGATAGCAGAAGAATATTTAGCTGAGACAGATATTTTTGTCGTCAACATTACGATTTCTCCGGATAAAAACATAGAGATTTATCTTGACAGTGACACTGATGTTACGATTGAGCATTGTATCAATTTAACAAAATATTTTGAAGAAAATCTCGACAGAGATAAAGAAGATTATGAATTAACGGTAAGTTCTGCCGGATTAACGAGTTCGTTTTTGACATTACGTCAATACAAAAAACATATTGGAGACACGATAGTTGTTAAAACGGGTGCTATGCCAAAGCAAAAAGGCATATTGAAAGCCGTTACGACTGATGGCATCACGTTAACGAAACAGACATTGTCCAAAGTAAAAAAAGGCATGGTGGCAAAAGTCAAAGCCGAAGAAGACATTTTTATTCCTTATAATACAATAGACAGTGCAAAATTATTTTTAGATTTTAATTAATTAACAAACATAAATGGAAAGTATAAATTTAGTTGAATCTTTTTCTGAATTTCAGGAATTTAAAAACATTGACCGCGCAACCATGATGCGTATACTTGAAGATGTTTTAAGGAGCATGCTAGTGAAGAAATATGGCACCGATGAGAACATTGATGTTATTGTGAATGTAGACAAAGGTGATTTTGAGATATGGAGGAATCGGGTTATTGTCGAAGACAATGAAATAGAGGATCCTAATCTTCAGATTGCATATTCCGAAGCGATAAAAATTGAACCGGACTTTGAGATTGGCGAGGATTTTCCTGAGAGTATAGGCATTGAAAATTTTGGCAGGAGGGATATTCTTACAATTCGTCAAAGTTTAAGTGCCAAAGTTCAGGAATATGAGAAAAACAATATTTATAAAAAATATGTTGACAAAGTTGGAGAGATTGTCACCGGCGAAGTTTATCAAGTATGGAAAAAAGAGATGCTTGTTGTTGATGATGAAGGCATTGAGTTGTCGTTACCAAAATCGGAGCAAATTCCTGAAGATTATTATCATAAAGGAGATTTTATCAGAGCCGTAGTGTCGAGAGTTGAATTACGCAACAACATTCCTGTCATCATATTATCGAGGACATCGCCTGTTTTTCTGGAACGTTTATTTGAAGCAGAAGTTCCGGAAGTTTACGATGGTCTCATCACAATAAAGAAGATAGTAAGGATTCCGGGCAGACGTGCGAAAATTGCTGTTGAATCTTATGATGACCGTATTGATCCGGTTGGAGCTTGTGTCGGCATGAAAGGTTCGCGTATCCATGTAATTGTTCGTGAACTCAAAAGCGAAAATATTGATGTAGTCAACTATACAACAAATACAAGTTTGTATATCACAAGAGCTTTAAGCCCTGCAAAAATATCATCAATAGTTTTACATGAAGACACTAAAAAAGCTGATGTTTATATGAAACCCGACCAAGTATTTTATGCTATCGGTAAAAACGGATATAACATTAAACTTGCCGGTAAATTAACAGGTTACGATATTGATGTGTACAGAGAATCAGATGTCGATGATGTCGCTCTTGATGAATTTACGGATGAAATCGAACCTTGGATTATCGATGTATTAAAAGGTATCGGCTGCGATACAGCCCGCAGTGTCATGGAAATAGGTTTCGATGACTTAATAGAACGTACCGACCTCGAAGAAGAGACTATTAAAGAAGTCTTGAAAATCTTGAAGGCTGAATTTGAAGAAGAGTAATAATTTTAAACTATAGTATGTCAGAAGTAAAAACAGTTCGTTTAAACAAAGTAGTTAAAGAGTTCAACGTAGGTCTTAATACCATCGTGGATTTTCTCAAGAAAAAGGGTTATACAGTAGAGGCTTCACCTCTTACCAAATTGACACCTGAATTGTATGAATTGGTTGCTAATGAATTTCTTAGTGATAAGAACATGAAAAAAGCATCAGAAAAAATTGATTTGCCTAATTTCTCCGGCACAAAAACTAATCAAACGGATAACGAAACAACAAAAATCGATAATGCAGATTTTGAGAATGACAAGAAAGAATATGTTATAAAGGATACGACTTTGTCTCCTGAGAACAAAACCGTATATCCAAAAAGCAATATTCATAATGTTGAAGAACCCGTTGAAGATATAGATAACACTAATGCCGACAGTAAAATTGAGAGTCAAAAGGCTGAAACAGATAAAACAAAAGAAGATGCTGCAATTCACCAACCTACAATTTCTGAAACTACTACGACCGATACTTTTGATGCTGATGTCAAAATAAAAGTTGAAGTTGAAAAAGCAGAAGTTGAATCTGAAGCACATAAGCCTTTAGAAACAGCTGAAATCAAACAAGATGACAACTTTAGCCAAGATATTGCTTCTACGACAACTATAGATAATAAAGAGGAGATAGCAGACAAAAATGTTAAAGATAACGACATTATAGAAACGAGTTCTACACATAACACTAAAGATGTTGAAGTAGAAGTTGTCAAAGTTCAATCTGCAACAGAGACAAAACAAGCAGACATTGTCGATAAAAACATTTCAGAAGACAACAATCTTGATAAGGACAAAGAAAGTAAAATATTCAGACAAGAAGTATCTAAAATACAAGGACCTGTAGTTATTGACAAAATAGATTTAAGTTCTTTTGAGAAGAAGCCAGCCAAGAAAGAAGACAGAAGTCCTGAAGACAGCAAGAAGAAACAGCAAAAGCCACATCCTCAAGCTAAAAAGCAGCCATCTTTTAACGACCAGCATCCAAAGAAGCAGGAAGCATTTAAGCCTGCAGAAAAGCCGTCTCCCAAAGTAGAGAATAAAGTTAAAGAAGAAGTCAAAAGTGTTCCTGAGGCTCCGGCAAAACCGGAAATTTTCCAAATAGAAGTTAAGAAACTTAGTGGACCTAAAATAATTAAGACCATCGAATTACCTGTAGATAAACCTATTTCTTCGGATAAAGACAAAAAAGGCGAGAACAGGACTAATGATGGTGGTAGAAAGGGCAAACGCAAAAGAGTACCTGCCAAAGAGAACCTGAATAATTTCGTAAAAAAAGAAGGTCAAGCAGCTCCTTCACAAGAGACAAAGAATAAAGACAACAAGGATAATAAAGATAACAAAGATAATAAAGGCAAGAAATTTCAAAATCAGAAGAAGAAAAAAGACTTCAAGAAAGTAGAAATTTCAAAAGAAGAAGTCGACAAACAAGTTAACGAGACTTTAAAAAATCTCGAGCACAAAGAGAAGTCTAAGGCAGCAAAACGCAGACGTGACAAGCGTGATGCGAAAGATGAAGAGCAGCGTCGCCGTAACGAAGCTGAAGAAGCCGAAAAATCAGTATTAAAAGTTACTGAGTTTGTCACTGTTAACGAGCTTGCCAACTTGATGAATGTCAATGTAAATAAAGTTATTCAGGTATGTTTGGATTTAGGTGTTATTGTATCAATAAACCAAAGATTAGATGCAGAGACCATGTCAATCGTTGCTGACGAGTTTGGCTTTGACATTGAATTTGTCGGTGTTGAGATTCACGAGCCTAAGCAAGAAGAAGAAGACAAAGAAGAAGACAGAACACCTCGTAATCCGATAGTTACTGTGATGGGGCATGTTGACCACGGTAAGACGTCCTTACTTGACTACATACGTAAGACCAACGTCATTGCCGGTGAAGCCGGCGGTATCACTCAGCATATTGGTGCTTACGAAGTTCATCTCGCCAACGGAAGAAACATCACCTTCCTTGACACTCCGGGTCACGAAGCTTTTACAGCCATGCGTGCAAGAGGTGCTAAACTTACAGACATCGCTATTATTGTAATTGCTGCTGACGACAAAGTTATGCCGCAAACAATAGAAGCCATCAATCACGCTCAAGCTGCCAACGTACCTATCGTAATAGCTATAAATAAGATAGATAAGCCGGGTGCCAATGTAGAAAAGATAAAAGAAGAATTAGCTAACATAAGAATATTAGTTGAAGATTGGGGCGGAAAGTATCAATGTCAGGAAATTTCCGCCAAAAAAGGTATCAACGTAGACGCACTATTAGACAAGGTATTGTTAGAAGCTGATTTACTTGACCTTAAAGGCAATCCGAAAAAAGCGGCATCAGGTACTGTTATAGAGTCTGCACTTGACAAAGGCAAAGGTTATGTAGCTAAAATATTAGTACAGGACGGCAGCCTGCGTCAAGGAGATTACGTACTTGCAGGGACTTGCTACGGCAAAGTAAAGGCTTTATTCAACGAAAGGAATCAAAAAATACAGTTCTGCGGACCGTCAGCGCCGGTATTATTGTTGGGACTTAACGGCGCACCACAAGCCGGCGACAACTTTATAGTACTTAAAGATGAAAGAGAAGCTAAGTCTATAGCAAGTAAACGCCAGCAGCTACAACGCGAAATGGGCATAAGAACTCAAAAACATATCACCCTCGACGAAATTGGACGAAGAATAGCTATCGGCGACTTTAAAGAGCTGAATATCATAGTAAAAGGTGACGTTGATGGCTCTATCGAAGCTCTCTCCGATTCATTGCTGAAATTGTCAACACCAGAAGTTCAAGTTAATATCATCCATAAATCCGTAGGACAAATTACAGAAACCGATGTCATGTTAGCTTCAGCATCCGATGCTATCATCGTAGGCTTCCAAGTAAGACCTTCTGCCGCCGCCCGCAAATTAGCAGAACAAGAACAAATAGATATTCGTACATATTCCGTCATTTATAAAGCTATTGACGAAATTAAAGACGCTATAATAGGCATGTTATCTCCGGAAATCGAAGAAAAAATTACCTGCAACGTCGAAATACGTGAAGTGTTCAAGATTAGTAAAGTCGGCACTATTGCAGGCTGTCTCGTTCAATCCGGTACTATCACAAGAAATACAAATATACGTCTTATCCGTGACGGCATCGTAGTATTCTCCGGGAAACTCGGCTCCCTGAAACGCTTTAAAGATGATGCAAAAGAAGTTAAAGCAGGCTATGAATGCGGCTTGAACATCGAAAATTTTAACGATATAAAAATTGGCGACATCATTGAAGGATTTGAAGAAATCCAACACCAAAGAAAGTTGTAATATTTAATGAATAATCTGCCTAAACTATATCTGAAACAAGGACGAGAAAAATCTTTGTTAAAAAAACATCTTTGGATATTTTCCGGCGCAGTCTATGGCGTAAGTCAAGACCTGCAAGACGGAGATGTTGTAGAGGTGTTGTCAAGTTCTAAGGAATATCTCGCAACCGGACATTTCCAAAATGGCTCTATCTGTGTAAGAATATTCTCATTTAACCAAGCTGACACTATTGACGAAATGTTCTGGGAACATCTGATAGTTAAAGCTCTTGACAGACGAAAGGCTCTTTCACTGACACCTGACGAACACAACAACGCATTTCGCATTATTCACGGCGAAAGTGATATGATGCCGGGACTTATTGCCGACTATTATAACGGTGTCATTGTATTGCAAGCTCATTCTGTCGGAATGTTCAATCTGTTGCCAACGCTATCAAATATTTTTGTAAAAATTATGGGCAATAAAGTTAAAGCTGTCTATTCTAAAAGCAAAAATACTATCAAGCAAGCTGAAGATGAGACCGTTAGGAACCAATTCCTATATGGCTCTGCCGATAACTTAATCATATCTGAAAACGACATGAAATTCAACATTGACTTTGTCAACGGGCAAAAAACAGGCTTTTTCTTAGACCAGAGAGACAACCGCAGATTGCTGTCTCAATATTGTAAAGGGAAAAGCGTGTTGAATATCTTTGGATATACCGGTGCTTTCTCTGTTGCGGCACTTTTTGGCGGTGCATCAAAAGTTGTCACTGTTGACATTTCTGCCGATGCCATCAAAATGACTGATGATAATGTTGCTTTAAATTTCCCATGCTGCAGCAATCATTACACTGTTGTAGCTGATGCTTTTGAATATCTGACAAATACGACAGAAAAATTCGACATAATAGTTCTTGACCCGCCGGCTTTTGCCAAACATTTAGATGCTAAAGACAATGCCATGAAGGCATATCGCCGTCTCAATGCTCTCGGGCTAAAAAAACTTAATGCTAACGGTCTGCTTTTTACATTTTCCTGCTCACAAGTAATACGTAAGACGGATTTTCTTACTGCTGTTTATAATGCAGCTTCCGACACGAATAAAAATATTGCCATCGTCCACCAGTTACATCAGGCAACAGACCATTGTATAAACATATTTCACCCTGAAACCGAATATCTTAAAGGATTTGTTTTAATATCCGATTAATTTATAAATATAAAAAAAATGAAATCTCCTGAAGAAATTATAGGCATAGCCATTGATACTATAAACCACGAAGCAAAATCAGTAAAAAAATTAGCCTCGTATATAGACGAAAGTTTTGTAAAAGCAGTATACGCAATATTAAATACCAAAGGCAGAGTTATTGTTACCGGCATAGGCAAAAGTGCAATAGTAGCACAAAAGATTGTCTCCAGCCTCAACTCTACCGGAACGTTAGCGCAATATTTACATGCAGGCGATGCTCTGCACGGCGATTTAGGCATGATTAGCAAACAGGATTGCATTATATGTATATCACGAAGTGGCGAAACTGCCGAAATAAAAGTATTACTGCCACTGTTGAAAGCTATGGGAAACATTATCATCGGGTTAACAGGTAACACCGAGTCTACGATGGCACAACAAGCCGACATTGTGATTTCCACAAAAGTAAAAAAAGAAGCATGTCCTAACAACCTCGCACCGACGGCAAGTACAACCGCACAATTAGTCATCGGAGACGCATTAGTGGTTTCGCTACTCGAATGTAAAGGGTTTACTTCCAGCGACTTCGCAAAAGTTCACCCGGGAGGCGCACTCGGCAAACGTCTTTATTTAAAAGTCTCTGACCTCTACATAAGAAACAGCCGACCATCTGTCTCTCTCAACGACAGCATAAAAACAGTAATACTCGAAATATCTTCAAATTGCTTGGGTGTCACAGCTGTCCTCGACAACGGTAAATTAGTTGGCATCATCACTGATGGCGACTTAAGACGCATGATGTCTAAAGAACCTGATTTCAAAAGTATTAAAGCCTCAGATATTATGACTACTCGCCCAAAAACCATAGAAGAAAAC
>JALNXP010000276.1 GCA_023230285.1 Bacteroidales bacterium
TAATTGGCTATGCGTTATGAGAGTATCCTCTAATTCAGCATCCATCCATTCGTTTACGCTTTTTACCAAGCAACCTAATTGAGATTGCATTGCAAAGACGAACCCGAAGGAATCACGGAAATTGTCAAAAAGAACAAATCGAATCGGGTAACGATTGGCTATGGCAGCATACGTGCCACTTATGCCTTTGTCTTCTTTTGCATACGTAATCAAATCTTCTATGTGCGAAAATTCCTTATACATCGTAACTGTTTATTATGTCAATAATATTTTCGTCTCCAGAATCACAAATCTTATCAAGCAACCTATGTGCGCTATTCACATCAGAAATACGGTGAATTATTGTTTTTGCAGTCTTGCGTTTTTCCTGCAAATTTTCGTTTGCTTTTGGTTGAACAGGTGGTACAGGTGCTGGCTCTGAAACGACCGGCTGTTCTGGCTCGCGGTTTTTCTCTATACGCCAATGCGTTAAACTTTGTTCCACTTCGCTTTCTGTCCAAAGTCCTACTTCACCCTGTAAATGCTGTTTGAGGTATTGCGAGGCTTCGTCAATTTCTTCTTCTTGCAGTTTTACAATTTCGATTGATTGCAGGTAGGCATTAAAGCCTTGTTGCATAGACTCTTTTTGAGTGAGCAAGTTGCCTAATTCAAAACGATAATCTTCAATTCCGTTAAGTGTGTCGTTTATCAACACAGGATTACGCATATCTGTCTCACCGCATATTTTTAATATATTATCAATCAGAGTCTTTAGCCCATCTTGAATATTTTGATTTACATATTTCAATGACCACAACGGATAGCCGTGCTGCTTTGCGAGTTCGTGAGTAATAGCCCAACGAGCATCAGTAAGGCTGCTAATATCATTATAGCCATGTAATTCTTTCAGTTTGAATACCTTAATTAGGTTATTACACAAACTGCGTGATTCTTTGGTCTCGAAACGGAAATTAAGTTTTGCGCTTGATTTATCGTTTTCCCATGCTTTAAACATTTCTACAATAGCATCAGAAATGTGCTTTGCTTCCAATGGTTTTCCGTTGAGGTCGAAAATCTGTTGTACCCACTTGCGCATAGCAAAAGCCACCATTCCCATACCGGCATACGATTGATACAAACCGAATGGCGGTTTGGTTAAGTCAATCAGTTTATCTCCAAGATTAAAAGATTGATTTTTGTCGGTATATTTGAATTTTTTATCTATAAATTCACTAACCTGATAAAGCGGGTGATTTTTACTTACATCCGTTTTCCATTCTAAATTTTCGTCCACACTATCTTGCAACAAAAAAGTCATGTGCATAAGTTGCCCGCCACAAGTGGCTGTTATTTCCGATTTTGTGTCATAGCGCAATATGTTATCTACCATTTTTGCAGCAGAAACTTTTGCCCAATAGGTTTTGGAGAATCTTGATTGAATGATTTCCAACGACTCTACTCCTTTGCTGAAAATAGTAGGCGAAACGCAGGCGTTAATGGTACTGGCGATTTTTGAAGTGGCATTTATGTCTTGCTTATGCTCTTTGGTTCCATCGTCCTTTATTTCGGTAACATAATAAGTAAAATTGCCACGACGTATTTCACTCATCCACTCTTTTATCATATCCGAGGCACTTTTGGTATGCGCCTGTTGCTGGTCGGGCAAGTTGTGATTCTGGGCACAGGAGGCATTTGCCTGATATTCGATAAAACGCTCGTAGTTTTTATCGCCAAATACGCCATCAAATACGATAATTGTCATTTTTTCGAAACGCTCATCTGTCGAGGCTTTTGCGGCTATATCTTTGAGTGTATTCAATTCTGCTGCATTACGGGCAACTAACATTGCCATAAATATTTCGTAAGGTTTCGTTTGTTTGTACCCGTTTTCTATTTTATTGAGCAATGTGTATTCATTGGCATCAACCGAATAGAATTTAAACTGATTGGCTCGCGCCACATTTGTCAAAAACTTTCCAATTTCCGTTTCTGCTACTTTTCCAAAATTGACTACTTGGCTGGTATATTTGAAATCGGTGAGAGTTAGGCGTTCTTTTATGTCTTCAATCTCTTTGGTAGGCAAAGCCGAAAATTGAATAGAGAACAGATTGCCGGGTTGTCGCTGGATAATGCTGTTTTCGTCCAAATAACTGAGAATGTTGGCCAAATTGTCTTCAATAAGAGTGCCGGCAAACATATTCTTAATGTTTTCTTCGGTAGGCGTTACTGTTTCGTTGTTGGCAATGTTGTTAAGCGCATTAAGCAACAAAATTCCTTTGAATACGGAAAAATATTCCGCGCCTTGTTTTTCTACTTGCAATTTTCGTGAATTGAAACGTTCCGTTACAGCACCAAATTTGGCCACATTGCCGTTAAACTCGTCTAATACATAATCCCATAGATAATCGGCGGTTATGGTATCAACATTGGCAAAATGCTGCTCGTTATCTAAAAAATCGCGTATGGCATTATTTTCACCAATAAATTGAAATACACTGCGTGACGACGCTCCCGCTTCACGCGCATAATAAGTGGCAAGGTTTGCCGTGGAGGGGTGCATTGGAAACAAATTACGCAGGTCGGACATTGTTTCATCTTGATTGGTGGAACCTTTTGCATAAATTTCCAGCAATTGCCGCCTGCTTTTATATAACTTTTCGCTCAAATTGAAATAAGCAATTCTATCTTCCTCATTGACTTTAAATTTCCGCGACATTATTTTGAAGGCCGACACCGGCTCCATATTGTATTGCATATAATGATAGCGGCCTTTGGTCTTTTCGCGTTCATCTTCTCGTAGCGAATTGAGTGCCGAAGGGTGTGAAATATACAGAAAATACGAATTGCTGTCGGTGTTCATAATTCGCTCGTCCACTTCCTGTAATGCAACCAAAAGACTTGGACCTCGGTCGGAATTTGCCACATCGGTAAATTCGTCCCAAATAATCAGCAATCCGTCATAATCGGTCTTTGCAGCAAGTTCGGTTTGCACCTCAAAAATCCATTGCGGCAATTTAGCATTACTAATACGAATGTCTATTTTACGTTTACGCAAGGCTTCACGCACTTTGCTTAATGTAGCCAAATCACCATTTTTTAAATCGCTTTTCAGCTTTTGCCTTGTTGGGGAAGCCGATTTTAGTTTTGCGTCGTTTTCTAT
>JALNXP010000033.1 GCA_023230285.1 Bacteroidales bacterium
TATATACGTGGCGCAATTCCTTATTTGAATTATGCTGCCGAACCTTTTATCAGAGAAATTCGTAACGAAGAGCAAGATGCTCAGGCTAAATTTGCTACTCAAGGAGAAGGTGGCGGTATCGAAAAATCAAGGTCTTTGGCTGCCGAGCAGGGGTGTGTAGTCGTATCCGGAAAGTTTATGATTTCTAAATCAGATTATGATGTTTTTAAAGAACTTTGCAGTTATTGGAGTGGCAAAAGCTTTATGGATATGGGAAATGCCAAATGGAAAAAGGAATTTCCTCAGGCTAAATTTATTGAAGATGGCTGGAAAATAGGAATGTTCACAGCTCCACACGAACCATGCCCGGAAGGACGCATCATACTTGATTTTGAAACTGCTCTTAAAACAGGTTATGCCGGTATGATAGATAAAATTAATAAGAAGATTGCAGATAACGCTCAAGATGCAGCAGGTGTGCAATTTTGGCAGGCTGCCATCAAAACTTTGGCAGGCGCAATTATGTTTATACAACATTATGCACAAGAAGCAAAACGTAAGGCTGATAGGTGCGTTGATGCTGTTAGAAAAGCAGAGTTGGAACAACAGTCGATAATTTGTGAAAATATTGCAACAAAACCTGCTTCTAATTTTCGTGAGGCTGTGCAGTTGTATTGGTTTACCTATCTCTTAGGTCATATCGAAGGCTCTCACATGGGATATTCTCCCGGTAGGTTGGATTATGTTTTGTTTCCTTATTATAAAAATGATACAACAACATCATTTGAAGATGCTGTTGCTTTATTTGAAGAACTTTTTGTTAAAATGACTCAAATTGAGTATGTTGCAAGCCTGTCGTGGCAAGGATTAGGACATGGAAATTTGTATCAAAATGCTATACTTGGCGGCATTGATGAAAACGGAAATCCTGTTGATAACGAAATATCTATCGCTATTTTACAGGCTCAAATAAATATGCAGATGACACAGCCGACTTTATCTGTTTGGTATCATGAAAAAAACAGTGAAATATTTAGTCTTAAAGCTATAGAATGTGTTAAAACAGGGGTTGGTTATCCTGCATTTTTTAATCAGACAACATATATCAACCATGAAAGAAAAACTTCACAGCTGCCTCTAAATGTCATTCAAAAATATTCGGCTATAGGCGGTTGTACAGAGCCGACCCTTGAGGGCTGTTCTTACGGCATCGTTCAGGCAGGCTTTATAAATCATGGGAAAATAATAGACCTTATTTTAAATAATGGTGTTGACCCTATTACAGGATTAAAAATGTTTGAACCTCGTCAAATTAATTCTTATGATGACATTCGTAATTATTATTTAGATATAATGCGAACGGTTATCCATAATTGGCAGGCATATTGGAATATCGTAATGGGCGTTCATCGTGTTACAGTGCCATTGATTTTTTGCTCCGTTTTTGTAAATAATTGCATCGAAAACGGTCGTGATATGGATAATGGTGGCGCTTTACTTAATCAATCCATTACAACATTATCCTCCGGAATGGTAAATGTGGCAAATTCATTTGCTGTTATCAAAAAACTGTGTTTTGAAGATAATATATGTACTTTTAAATATTTGGCAGAGGCGGTACATCATAATTGGCAAGGTTATGAAGCGTTGAGAAAGAAAGCGATGACAGTTCCTCACTGGGGAAATGATGATGATTATTGTGATAATATATTTTTGGATTTTTATAAAGAATATTGTAAAGCTGTTCGTCAACAGAATAATTTTCTCGGTAAGCCATACGACCCGTCAATGTTGGCTATTTCAACGCCTGTACCTTTTGGAAAAGTATGTGATGCCTTCCCTGACGGACGTTATCGCTTTGAAACAATTGCCGATGGTGTGACTTCGGCTTTTCCGGGAACAGATGTAAATGGACCTACAGCTGTAATTCGCTCTTGTTGTAAAGTCGACCATACTGAAATTCGCGGAGGTTTACTAAATCTGAAATTTCACCCATCTGCATTGAAGGGGCTTAATGGTTCTAAAAACTTGTTGGCATTGCTCAAAACATATTTTTCTAAGCCAACTTTCCACGTCCAATTTAATGTGGTGGATTCTGAAATGTTACGCGATGCTCAAAAAAATCCGGAAAATTATCGTGATTTAGTCGTTCGTGTTGCCGGCTTCTCCGCTTATTGGGTGGAAATGAGTAAGGATTTGCAAAATCAGGTAATTTGGAGAACAGAACATCAATTGTAATACATGGGCAAAATAAGAGTTTTTAATATTCAGCATTATTGTGTCCATGATGGACCGGGTATACGAACAACTGTTTTCTTAAAAGGTTGTCCTTTAGCATGCCAATGGTGTTGCAATCCGGAATCGCAGTCATTTGAATTGCAACTTCGACATTCATCAATTCGCTGTAAAAATTGTTTGCAATGTGTGCAATCTTGCGATAAAAATGCAGTGAAAAATGTTAATGGAAAACCTGAATTCAATTTTTCTGTCTGTGCCAATTGTCACACAAAAGCATGTATGGATACTTGTTATTATGATGCGCTTTCTTTATCCGGAAAAGACTATAATGCTGAAGAACTTTTCAGTATAATCGAAAAAGATAAAGAATTTTATTCCAATTCGGGTGGCGGTGTGACGTTTTCGGGCGGGGAACCATTAGCTCAGGCTGTCAATCTTACTGAACTACTTAAGTTATGCAAATCTTCAAATATCCATACGGCAGTAGAAACATGCGGCTTTGTATCTCAAAAACAATTGAGCGATGCCGCAAAATATATTGACCTATTTCTTTTCGATATTAAAATTATTGATAACCGGCAACATATTCATTATACCGGACAAAATAACGAATTAATATTGAACAATCTTGATTTACTTTCCAAAATGGGGTGTAAAATTGTAGCTCGTATACCGTTAATACCACAAGCAACTGATAATCAAAATAATATTGACCAGATTATTAGTTTATGCCAAAAATTTAATATACGTGATGCTAATTTGGAAATATATCATCGTTTAGGTATACAAAAATATAATGATTATGGCATTCCTTTTATTCTTAAAGAAAACAATTTAGAAAGAGATAATGATTTTTATTTTCAAATTTGCGCATTATTTAATAAACAAGGTATAAAGTGTGAAATATTATAGACTTTTAAAACAAAGATAATTGTACAGATTCTTCATTATCAATGTTTTCGTCATCGTTTGTTTGTATATTTTGCGTATCTTCTTTATTAAAATTTTCAGTTGTACTATTATCAGGTGTTTCAACTTCATCTTCTTTTGAAACATCTTCGTTGAGTATTTCTCTGTCAGGATAATATGGACTTAGTATCAAGATTTCATCAAAATCTTTATCTGTGAGACGTTTGCCTTTTGCGCTGATGCCTTTTGGTTCTATAAAGGTATCTAATTCGACTATTTCGTCATAACTTGGTGTTTTGCCGTTATCAGGATAAATAAGTGCAATTCTCGGATGGTCATTATCCATCACTTTAATGAGTTTGGATTTTGGATTACCGTCAAGTGCTGTTGTAAATACATCTATATTAGATAGTTGAAAGCGTTTGGCATATGTTTTTTCTTTTTCTCCGGAGTAATATATTAAAGTGTAAATTCTTAACGGATTGTGTTTGTTGATATAACAAGGTATATCATCAAAATGATTACTGATGTCAAAATTTATAATTCTGCAATTTCCATCAGGGAGGATGTAAAATATTTTGTCTTCTGCCTCGAAATCACCGATAAAAGTACCACGTCCGTCTGTATTCAGCCGTTTAACACTCTCATCAAACCACACTTTGAGTGCGCTAAGTGTCGAAATGCCTTCATCTTTTATCTGTATACGTTTAATTGCTTGTTTTGTCAAGACATTACCTTTTGAATTTTTGCTTTTGATAGTGAGAGTACTGAAGTCATATTCGAAAGATAGTTTTTTAAGTTTAGGCTTAGGTTTCAACATCACTTTTATAGTCTCGGCTTCTCCATTTGGACGGACATTTAAGTAAATGATTTTTGAGCCTTGTACTCCTTGTGTGATGTCATATTCTTTATCTCTTGTAATTCCTGTAATAGCGAAACGTTTTACAAAATAGCAGCCATTGCTTCCATTTTGATAAACACAATTATATATTGTTCTTTCGTCTTTTTTATGGAAAACGTTAATGTAAAGAACATCTTGTCCTATAAATACTTTGTCGGCAACTTTCTTTATTTCATAAATTCCCGATTTTTTTATTATCACCATGTCATCTATGTCGGAGCAGTCGCATACAAATTCATTTTTCTTTAAAGCAATTCCGGCAAACCCGTCTTCTCTGTTAATATATAATTTGCAAGAAGTGGCTGCAACTTTTACGGCATCAATAGTGTCCATATCAGATATTTGAGTTTTGCGATCTTTATCGGCACCATATTTGTCTTTTATATTTTGATAGTATTGTATAGAATAAGCAATAATGTTATTCAGGTCGGCTTTAACTTCTTTAAGTGTAGCTTCCATGTTTTTTACGCGTTCATTAGCTTTATCTAAATCGTATTGCGAAATCTTTTTGATTTTTATTTCGGTAAGTTTAATGATGTCATCTGTGGTTATTTCTCTGTAAAAACTTGGTTTAAAGGGTTCAAGTCCTTCATCGATAGTGCTTATCACGGCTTCCCATGTTTTACATTCTTCTATTTTTCTATAGATTCTGTTTTCAATAAAAATTCTTTCTAAAGAAGCATATAACAACTGTTCAAGAAGCTCTCCTTTTTTTATTTCCAGCTCTTTGGTCAGAAGTTCTACTGTTCTGTCAACAGATATTTTTAGAATTTCCGATACTCCTATAAAATGTGGTTTATTATTTAGAATTACGCAAGCGTTTGGCGACAATGATATTTCACATTTTGTAAAAGCGTATAAAGCATCAATAGTTTTATCAGGGCTTACTCCGGGTGCCAACTGTATAACTATTTCAGCTGTTTTAGATGTGTTGTCATCAACTCTTTTTATTTTTATTTTTCCTTTTTCGTTTGCAAATAATATTGATTTTATGATAACGTCTGTAGTTGTTGCATAAGGTATCTCTGTGATAATTAATGTTTTATTATCCGGCTTTACTATTTTTGAGCGTAGTTTTATTTTTCCGCCTCTTAAGCCGTCTTTATATTTAGAACAGTCCATTATGCCGCCTGTCGGAAAATCAGGATATAGCATAAATTCTTCACCGTTGAGGTAAGCAATAGAGGCATCTATCAGTTCGATAAAGTTGTGTGGAAGAATTGAGCATGCCAAGCCGACACCAATTCCTTCTGTGCCTTGTGCAAGCAACAATGGAAATTTTATCGGTAATGTAACCGGCTCTTTGTTTCTTCCATCATAAGACAATGTCCATTCTGTGGTTTTGGGGTTGAAAACTACGTCTTTGGCGAAGTTTGTCAGACGTGCTTCAATATATCTGGGAGCTGCCGCACTGTCACCGGTATAAATGTTACCCCAGTTTCCCTGAGTATCTATCAAAAGCTCTTTTTGTCCCAATTGTACAAGCGCACTGCCAATTGAACTGTCCCCATGCGGATGGTATTTCATGGTGTTTCCTATGATGTTGGCAACTTTATTGTATTTACCGTCATCTAATTCCGACATGGAATGCAATATCCTGCGTTGAACAGGTTTCAACCCATCGTCAACTTCAGGAACAGCTCTGTCTAAATTTACGTAAGATGCGTAATCTATGTACCAATTCCGAAACATGTCGGAAACTTGAAGTGCTTTTTGAGGCTGAACCTTATGGTTATCTTGCTCGTAATTGTTAATTTCTTCGCTCATGTATTGTATTTGATGTTTAATCGAATCGTTTAACTCTAAATTCTAAACTCTCTAACTACTCCCAAATCCTCAACAGTATTGTCTCCGCTAAAAGTGCTATTATACATATAATCAAAAACAATTTCCACAATGGACTGTCATTGATTAATGTTGAAATGCTGTTTTCAAAATTATCTTTAGAATTTATATAGTGTAAATTTTTAGAATCGGAGATAAAGTCTTTTATTTCATTTTCATCATAAAATTTTAATATGGATTCTTCTCTATAATTGTTGATTGAAAATCCATCAATAACTTTATTGTTGAGATTTATTAAATAATTGCCGGCGACAGGCTCTAATTCATTGTTAAAGCAGATGTTGACATTTGTGTTGTCAGCATCAAAATAATACGCATTAAAAGTTGAATCTGTTAAACAAACAACTTGACAATTAGAGATGTTTTGAGAATTTACAGAAACCGGAATTTTTATGTCGTTTGGATAATAACTTATGTTGTTGGCTTTTAAATTACTGAATGCCGTCTTATATATTAAAGGTATAAATATTGAATTGTTTTGTAAATTTGTTGTTGTATTATTTATTGGCGTACTTAAAAAGAAGATGTTGCCATTGCTGATTTTTAAATATGAAAAAATAGATGATTTTTTGTCGCTTAATTTTATGAGGTTGACAACGCTTTTATTGGCTTCTAAAGGAAAATATCTGTATATTTCCGGATAATCGATATTCATTTTCAACATATTATTCATCTCATAAAACACGCCATCAAAAAAATTCGATTCAAAAGATATTTGCATATTTTTATCATTATTGTTGATAAGAGGAAACATAGTGCCATAGCCGAATTTTTCAAAAAAAGAATTGTATGAAATGATGTCTATATCTTCATCTGTTAATATCAAATAGTTAATTCCTTGTGGAATGATGCTTTGGGACTCACCTGTTAAACCGTCCGGAATGCTCGACAATCCGTCCAAAACAATTAAATCATAATATTTCAGCTGATCATATCTTATTGATTTGTAATGTGTTGATGTAAAGTTGAATATGCTGTCCAATTCAAAAACAGTAGAGACATATTTATTGGGTTGTGTGTCATATATATCTAAAATTTTTATATCTTTTTGTACTTTGTATGTAAAATAAAAATAATTGTCGTAAGAAATGGCTTTATCATCAATAACGACATATCCGTTTTTTATTCCGGCTTCTTTGTCAGGAAAAGATAGTTGCAGGTTTATACTTGAATTGGATTTTATATCGAAAGAAGCTGTAGTAATTAATTTTTCGTTGATAAACAGTTTAATAGGAATTTTTTCAAAATCTGTTTCCGACTTATTTTCGACTGTAATGTTAGCAGTATGAAAATCTGACATTAAGGAAACAGGTGAGTCAAAAGCTATGTTGTCTATAAAAATATTTTTTGCATATTTATTTGTAATAGGGACAAAGAATATAGGTGTGTTACTATCTTTCAAGTTTTCAAAATCTGTTGTAGTTATTTGAAAATCAGATATATAAAAGCAAGTAGTTGCTGATTTGTCATCAACGGTCATATTAAAAGCAGAAATTGTAGATGAAAGATTTTGTCGTTTGAAAGAGAAGAATATATTATCAACAGCTACGATAGCCTCATTTTTATTGAGTAACGGTGGATTAATAGGGGAGTTGTTGTAATATATTCTAAAGATTGAGCTGTTGTCATATTTCAGAATTATCTGTTTTGCTTTTTGCTTTGCGTCATCAAGAAGAGTAACTGCTTCCATTTGTTCTTCCATGCTTGGAGAATTGTCAATGTAAATGTTTACAATTTGTTGTCCGGTTGTATTAATTGTTGATTTTGGAATATATGGTTTAGCAAATACGAATGTCAGTGTGCATATAGTCACAATTCTTAGTGTAAGTATAATTAACCTGCGTAATTGACTGATTTTCTTTTTTTCTATATTCAGCTTTTTTAGGAGGTTGACATTAGAAAAATATTCTGTTTTAAATTTTCTAAATTGAAACAGGTGGATTATTATCGGAATAATAATCGTAAGTAACAGCCATAAATATTGTGGGTTTTGGAACTTCATTATCACTCATAAATTGGAGTGCAAATTTAGCATAAAAATTTGAATTAAATAAAAAAAGGGCTACTATACAGCAGCCCTTTTTTATTTAATATAATTTATAAATTATCTGACGATAACTTTTTGAGTAGCTGTTTGTGTAGCAGCTTCAGCGACTACGAAATACACACCTGCGTTATCGAGGTTGATATTTGTGATACCGCCTGCGTGATTAGCAGTTTTAACAATTTGTCCGAGTACGTTGTAAACAGTGATGTTAGCAGCTTCTTCGAGGTTAATAGTAATATTTCCTGAAGTAGGATTAGGATAAACGCTCATATTTAAAGTAGCAGCTGCGTTAAATTCTTCAACGCCTACATGGATTTCAGGTAAATTAGGATTTCCGTCCATATTTCTTGTATTAACCCACATGTAGTAAGTATTTTCTACATAGTCGGTTTGAGTATTGCCATCAAGAGCCAAGCCTGGTTGAGCATCTGCTTGATAAAACACGTAGAAGTTACCGTTTACAGTTTCGTCCGGTTGAGCAACTATTTGAGGATAAGCACATTCATCATAAGCGTGGAGGTATCCGGCGTTCATTCTGAACCAGCCTGGATTGTTGGTTTGTGCGCCTGAATTATAGAGGTCATAACTTACCATGTTAGGATCTGTTACCCAATCTGTGTCAAGTCTCCAAGCATCTTCATCGACAAAATATTTACAAGAGCAGAGGAATATTTTCAGTGAAGCGTAAGTGTCCATAATAACGTTGGATTCATCAGGAATAGATAAAGCAAGTATCATTCTGTCAGGAGCAGCTTGAGTCATGGTGAGGAATTTTATCATACCAAGGCTTCTATAATAAGGAATACTTTCAGTGCCATCTAAATACCAGTCACCATCGCCGTCAAAGTCGAAGCCCCAAGGGAGAATTAATCTACCATCTTCGAAATATTGTTCATTACTTTCAGCATCAAGGGCTTTATATTGATTTTCATTTGTGAAATTATCCATATCTTCGTTCCAGTAGTAAGCGTAGCCTGTAACAGGGAAATAAGAATATGTACCGCCTGTTTCAGCAAATAAGTAACGGCAAACGCCAAAAGCGATGTGGCACATTCCGTTATCATCAATTACGAGTGAGCCTGCGCCGTTAGGAGCCCATAAAGAATCCGGCATGGTCATGGTATTATAATCAAACATTGGATAAGGGTGCTCCCATGGGATTATTTTTTCCCAAGTGTCACCGTCATCAGTAGATTTCATGATAATGAGGTCGGAGAGATTTGATAATAAAGCGAAAGCTATAACGCCGTTGTTAGGTTCAGCCCAAATATAGTCATCAGCACTGAAAGCCATAGTTGTGTAATAAGTAGGTCCAATTTCTTCAAGTTGAACACCTTGTGGGTTCCATGTTGCGCCGTTGTCGGTACTTCTTGAATAGAAAACAGCGTTATTTGAGGTATTACCGTTATCTTGGAAACCTTCAAGTACGTGGATTGTGCCATTATTGTTAACCATACGTGGCCAAGTGTTGTCGCCGGAGGAGATAGTTGGAGTTGTAACAGTCCAAGCACCTTCGCCTCTTACTTCGCGAGTTGTTAATGTAACGCCGGTACCACCGTGAGAAACGACTGCTTCACCTGTTTCGCCGAAAGGAGCATAAGAAGGCCAGCCTGCGCGGTAACCTTCAACTCTGCCTGCATCTTCAGGTGCGGTGGCAAATTCTGTACCTGTCCAGTAATTATAGAAAGAACCTCTATCAGCGAAAGCTGTAACTGCTATACCGCCGGTCCATGTTGCACCTATGCAACCATCATCATAACGGAAAAATCTGCTTGATAATGCACTGTTGGATTGTAAATCATAATAAGTATAACCAACGGTAAACTCTTCAGCACTCCTATCGTTAGGTGCTTTTTGAGATCTTGCCGGATTAACCGGTAATAAAGGAGCTTGATCACCTCTTAAGTCTTGTACGACAGAGGTTTGTTTGGTCTGATTCAGTATATCTTTCGACACTCTTACACTTTTTTGTGCAAAAGTCGAAAAAGCGATTAAGCATACTGAAACTAAAAGTAACATCTTTTTCATGACAATAAATTTTTAAATGATTATTAAAATTAAATTAATTGAATTTATATTTTTTTTTCAGTTTGCAAATATATATATTTTTTTCGTAGATGTTTGTTATTTAAGAATTTTTTTGTTCTGCCATTTTTTTACGAGCCATAAATTTAGCTCCATAATCTTTTTCTTATTTTTTGAGATGAAAGGAATAAAAAAGGTGTCAAAAACCATAAAATCGGTTCATATATCCAAAAACCGCTTATTAAATCTCTTTGAGAAAACAAGTTAAGTGATTTTATGGTACAAAAACACCATATTATAGCACGGATTACTAATAAAAACGCTGCAATAACAAGTAGTTCATTACTAATAATCATACTAAAAATTGCAGATAACACGAACGTATATAGAGAAAAATTGTAAAAAAATTTTACAGTTTTAGGAAGTGATTTTGAAAATTTATTATTAGACATTCTTGAAGATACATTTCTCCACCATGAAGATATATTGTCTTTTCTATTAATTGTAATCTGTGCATAATCAGAAAACACTAAAGCCGTATTATTATGATTTATATACTTATCTAATATTGCAGTTCCATCATTATTGATTGAATAATAGTGTAATAAATCTTCATCATTTAAAAAATTTTTTTTATTGAAAAGAAAATTATTGGCACTGACAGTATATGCAGCGTTAATATTCAGGAAAGATAAAAATTGAAGATTATATTTATTTTGCTCGTATCTGATAAATTTATTGAAAAAAGATTTAGTTTTAGAATAATTAGCAATGCCGGCAGTATTACACTGACCTTCTTCTTGCGCAGACACCATTGAGCGAAGCCAATAAATGCTTGTTGGTAAGCAATTTACATCTGTCAATATTATGGTGTCGTATTTTGCCGCTTTCAATCCGATAGATAAAGGAAATATTTTTGAACAGCTGAAATTAGACTTTTCGTTAATTTTTACAAGAGTCAGATTTGGTATGGTTTTAGCCCAACTTTCAAAAACAAAATTATCATGTTCTTGAGAGGACATATTAACAATTATGATTTCAAAAACAGGATATTCTTGGTTCAACAAGACATTTACATCCTTTTTTATAATGGATATTTCGTCTCTTATACATATAACTATTGAAACAGGTGGCAAAACATGTGTGTTTGTTTGTGACCTTGTTTTTTTTCCGAATAATTTGTCATAAATGCAGCAAAGATATAGTATCTGTATTATAAAACAGCCACTTAAGATGCTTAAGAGTGTAATAAAATCAGGATTATATAATGATTTAAAATCTAAAAACATAAAAAATTTTTATTGTGAGGCAAAAATATAGATTTGATTACAAAAATAAAGATTATTTTTGACAAATTTTTGAGTAAGTTATTAACCGTCATAATTTAGATAAATGTTTAGATTTAAAAAGATGTATCAAGATGCTTTTACGAAGGCAAGAGTTGGAGAGTTGCAAACAGACCACGGAGTTATACCTACACCTATTTTTATGCCTGTGGGGACAGTCGGAAATGTTAAAGCCGTACATATAAGAGACTTAAAATCAGATATAAATGCGAAGATAATATTGGGCAATACTTACCATTTATATTTACGTCCGGGGTTGGAAATATTAGAAGCCTGCGGCGGTTTGCACAAGTTTAATGGTTGGGACAGACCGATATTGACAGATAGCGGCGGCTATCAAGTATATTCTTTGGCTCAGATACGAAAGATAACGGAGGAAGGAGTAAAATTTCAATCTCATATAGATGGCTCTTATCATTTTTTTACGCCGGAGAGAGTTATGGATATAGAAAGGTCAATAGGTGCTGACATTATTATGGCTTTTGATGAGTGTACGCCGTTTCCGTGTGAATATTCATACGCAAAAAAGTCGTTGGCATTAACTAATAAATGGCTTGCGCGTTGTATGGAGCGTTATCGGACTACAGAGCCTTTATACGGCTATCACCAAGAGTTGTTTCCGATAGTTCAGGGTAGCGTTTATAAAGATTTGAGGCGTGAAGCAGCTGAATATGTTTCAGAGTTTGGTGCCGGCGGAAATGCTATCGGGGGACTTGCAGTGGGTGAACCGGCAGAGACAATGTATGAGCTTACAGAATGGGTTTGCGATATTCTGCCTCCTGATAAACCTCGCTATCTTATGGGCGTAGGTACACCGGAAAATATTCTCGAATCTATAGCATTAGGCGTGGATATGTTCGACTGTGTTATGCCGACACGTAATGGAAGAAACGGAATGTTGTTTACTAATTACGGTATCATAAATATTAAAAATAAAAAGTGGGAGAAAGATTTTTCACCTATAGATAATTTGTGTCCCTCTTTTGTAAGTAACAGCTATACAAAAGCTTACCTTAGACATTTGTTTGCTGCAAGGGAAATATTGGGCGGCATGATAGCAAGTCAGCATAATCTCGCTTTTTATTTGCAACTTGTAGAACAAGCACGCGAACAAATAATGCTGGGAACTTATAAAAAATGGAAAGATGAGAAAATAAAAATTATTATGCAGCGTTTATAAACAAACAATTACTTTAAATGTTTTTCTGAATATGGCTCAAAAACGCAGGCTTTGACAATTAGTGTATGAAAAAAATAGACCTATATATAATAAAAAAATATTTCAGCTCTTTCGTATTGTCGATGTGCTTGCTACTTCTCGTAGTTATTGTATTCGACTTTTCTGAAAAAATAGATAAGTTTCTCGTTGATACAATTACATTTAAGGAGATTATATTCCAGTATTACTTTAACTTCATTCCGTATTTTTTGAATCTGTTCTTGTATTTGTTTGTCTTTATATCGGTTATATTTTTTACATCAAAGATGGCTCAAAATTCTGAATTTGTTGCAATTTTAAGTTCCGGTGTGAGCTTTTTCAGACTTTTGCGACCTTATTTGTTTTGTGCATTTGTTTTAGCCGGTATGGCTTTTCTGTTGTCTAATTTTATTATTCCTAAAACTAATATCGGATTAACCGAATTTGAAAACAAATATTTAAGGACATCTTCTAAATATTCTTTATATGCACATGATATACATGTTCAAATAGGAGATGACTCTTATGCTTATGTTAAAAATTATAATGGCAAAACTAATGAAGGTAATGATTTTACGCTCGAAGATTTTAGTTTTGATGGCGGCATGACTTATAAGTTAACAGCAAAGCAAATTTATTGGAACGACAGTGTCTGGCAATTAAAAAATTATACAAAAAGGACAATTTATTCTGATAAAGAGATATTGGAAAGAGGCATTTCATTAGACACGACTTTGAATTTATATCCTAAAGATTTTGTTTTTACAGTAAATAATCTGAAAACGATGAATTTTTGGCAACTCAACGATTTTATTGAAGAAGAACGTATAAAAGGTGTTCGTAATATAGTAGAGTATGAAGTTGAAAAACATTGTCGAATATCAAATTCTTTTGCTACTATTATATTGACGTTATTGGGCTTTTCGTTGTCTTTTCGGAAAAAACGTTCGGGAATGGGTTTAAATCTTGGATTTGGTATTGCGTTGACCTTTGGCTATATTTTGTTGATGCAAATAACGAAAGTGTTTGCAACAAACAGTGGCTTAGACCCTTGGATTGCAGCATGGCTTCCAAATATGCTTTATACATTTATAACGGCAATTATTATATATAAAGTACCTAAATAGGGAAGCAATAACATTTAACATTTGGTTGTAGATTAGGTAAGTAAGACGGCTTTTGCGGATTGTTGAATATTCCGTAAACAGCAGCACCACTGCCCGACATTGCAGCGTATATTGCTCCGGCATCGTAGAGAATGTTTTTCAATTCTCTTATTATTGGGTGTTTACAAAATATCGGCGTTTCAAAGTCGTTGACTATGAGCTGTTTCCATTCGCAAATATCATGAGAGATAAGGTTTTTGAGTGCAGGAACGTTAGATACCGGTGTTATCATAGAATAAGCACTTGCCGTTGATATATTTATGTTAGGCATGAGTATTACGATGTGTTTATTAATATTGATATTTATATTTTCGAGAATTTCGCCCTTAGATGTTGCCAAAGCAGGTGTGTTGTTGATGAAAAATGCACAGTCACTGCCTAATTTTGCGGCATACATTATTAATGCGTTGTTTGACAAATTAAGATTAAACATTGAGTTTAAAACAGTTAGAGTTGCTGCGGCATCAGACGAGCCT
>JALNXP010000277.1 GCA_023230285.1 Bacteroidales bacterium
TGAGGTCTACCGGGCCTGGAGCGGGGGGCAACCGTCTGGCTGGACGACGATGACAGCAATGACAGCAGATTTCAGCAGAATGACAGCAACTGCTGTCATCGAGAGATCGGCCGGAGCGAGGTGGATTCCGGGAACGGCGGTTCGGGTACTGATATAGATCGATCATTGTACGTACATGTACAGCAGAATGAGAGAACGGAGAGCACGGACGACGAAACCCCCGGTGGCGGCGGGGGTGGCTGTGTTCTCCGCACTGCTGTCATTCAAAACGAGAAAGCCATGCATTGCGGCTCAAATGACATAACTAAACCGGTCCTCACGCCGTTGAATGACAGCACCTGCTGTCATTCTGCTGTCACCTGCTGTCACTCTCCACCTGGCGGTCAATCCCGCCGACTATATCCCTCTCCCGGTGGAGAAGGACGAGCCCTGCCACGTCTGCGGCCGGCGGCCGACGTCGTCGATCAAACGCGGTGGAGGGAAGTATCTCTGCTACGACTGCCTGAAGAAGGCAAGACGGCCGGCGAAGGTGCAACCGCTCCCGGGGGTTCTCGACCACCGGATGTTTTCCCGGACGAAGGTCGAACTCGGCCGGTGCGACGTCTGCGGGACGGGGAAGGCGGTTTACCGCTCGCGGGAGGCACAGGCGAAGGTGTGTGAGGGGTGTTATGCGAGGCTGGTCCGGGAGTGGAATGCGGGGGAGGGGGTGCGGTGAGGGTTGCACACGCTGACCCGGGCTTATCCAGTGATATGAAAACACTTAAGGAGTTTGGAAAAAAATACGCTCGTAAGTGAGTGATATGGGAAAACAATTTCATATAGTCCCCTCAATAATCCGTTCCGACACCCATGTTGTATCTCCAAGCGTCAGGCCCCAAAAATCCATTTTATCAATCATATCTTCGGCAAAAAAACAGGCTACTGTAGGGGCCACATACGGCAATAAATTTGCATTTCAACCTGGAATCTTGGGTAAGTGAAAGAATGAATGGAATTGGTAGGATTCTGTGTTGGATTGGCCTTCATAAGTGGGGGAGAGCACATGGCTACAACCAATTCTCTTCAAACGTTGTCGACATGAAGCAGAGGTGTCTCCGATGCGGCAAGGTGAAGAGATGGGTCGAACCCAAGAAAAACCGTAGATGGTGAACAACACCTGAAACTCGCTATAACGTGTATGACAGAGGATGAAGATCTACAGGTAGAACCCCGAGCCATCTACTATACCCTCGATGGAATAGGGTATAAGATTCGGATAGATGTTTATCGGAAAATCAAGACGTATTTTGCAGGCAAGGGATACTACGATAGGCCAGAATCATACCAGGACTATCTTTATGATTCTGTACAGCGTCGATACCTCGAGGACCTCATTTTCCAGATCATGCAGGGAGCGGATAGCATTGATGGCATGGCGAGAATTGCGATCAACATTGTTCAGCGTATTCCCTATGACCACGACAAAGTGAGGTATGATCTCCGATATAATCCAGAATGTCCCATCCGATTTCCATACGAGGTCATCTATGACAACAAAGGAATCTGCTCTGAAAAGTCTCTATTACTAGCATTTCTCCTTAAGGAGTTGGGCTTAGGAGTTGCATTGCTCCGTTTCGATGAGGAAAACCACATGACTGTTGGGATTAAATGCCCTCCCGAATATGGCTATCATAACACTGAATACGCTTTTGTTGAGACAACGGGAGTAAACCTGGTCACTGATGACCAAGTTTACTACATAAACTCCAATGAGTATGGATTCCCTTTTATCCAGCTTAAGTCCATTCCAAAGTTAATCCCGATCTGTGGTGGGGCGTCATTTGATGGTGTACACCAAGAGTGGTTTGATACAAGAGATTTACATAGTTACCAGAAGAATCCCGGCAGTCATTTCCACATCACCCGATATATTGAGATTGCACGGAGATATGGACTTTAAAGGTCCTGTTATGAGAGAGTTCATAGTTACATCGATTGATCAAGCAGAGGGTGACAGAGAGCATAGCGGACTTCATCCAGGGTCGGGCAGCTGCCACGGTTGGGAGCGCTCATTATCTGAATAAGGTTCAGAATGCAACGGAAGAATACGAAAAGTTAATCAGGAAATTCCCGATTTAAACCATTTATGCTGGCTATGGTGTTTTATTTATGCTATTCTGTTATTTCCCCTGCGGTAATGATGAGTTATACGCGTTTTTAAAGTTTTTTTCCCTTTTAGGGCCTCTTGGCGGCGACAATAGTTCAAGTACTCCTTTGCCAGATCCGACGCACGTTGATGAGCTTGGAAAAGATCTATGTTTATATCTCTGTCAATGGGAGAGAGGTGCTTATTCAGCGCAGAAATGAATTTTAAGCCGTTTTTATCGTTCATTATGTGGTCTTGAAATGACTTGTGGGTTATCAAGAATTTCCAATCAGGTCTCTCATTTTCAAATGCATGAATCACCGATTCCAATAAAATCCATTCTTCTTCGCTAGTGATTTGCTTAAATGATTCCTTATGCGCTTGGATATACCTCACAAAAACTCGCATGTCCTTTTCAAGTTTTTTGTAACCCATCTCAACATTTAGCGCCAGCTCTTTGGCCTTCTTTTTATAATTTAGCGGGGGCACAACAAGACCAATGGATATTGCACCGAAGCACATGTACACGCTACCGATTAACGCATCGATGTCTTCAAGCACGTTTGTTGCCGACTCTTCTATGATTTTACTTAGTTCAGACTTAATTGCTTTTTTTCGCTTCCATTTCATTAAACAACCCAATATTAGTTGCAATACGCCGATATAAGCGAGCCATTCAGGTACTTTCCCCTCCACATTTAGCAAATCAATCATTACCTCCCTATCTCCCCCTTTTGTCATTCCAACCGATATAATTATCCTGCATCATTTCCCACCCCTTTAAATTGTATCTTTATCGATATGCATCAAATTTGTTTGGCTTCTGGTCGTTTTGACCTTATTTTGACTAAATCTATACCCTGCCCAGGGGGTGAGATTTAAACATAGGAGGATTGCGATTATAGTTCTTGGCGCTACCCTTTTGAACCTTGAAGTACCTCATCCCTCATGACCGGGCAGGAGCAGATCGCGATCGTGAAACACGTTCCCTATTCCATTT
>JALNXP010000278.1 GCA_023230285.1 Bacteroidales bacterium
TAGAAAAGGGAAAATAGCCAATATTGCCGACATTTATAAACTCACTTACAATGACATCTATGGTATTGAAAAAATTATCATAGACGAAAACAATAACGTATCGCGTAAAATCAGTCTTAAAGAAAAATCTACCGAGACTCTGCTGAAGTCGATAGAAAATTCTAAAAAACGGCAATTTTACCACGTGCTTTTCGCATTGGGTATCAGGCATATAGGGGAAACAACATCAAAAAAATTAGTAAAATATTACCACAGTATCGACAATTTGCGGAAAGCAGGTTTTGAAGATTTAGTTTCTCACGAGGAAATCGGCGAAATATTAGCCAAAGCAATAATAGATTATTTTGCTGACAGCAAAAACATTGCAATAATTGACAGCTTAAGAAGCTATGGCTTAAAATTCGATGACAGCAAAATTACGGAGCAATACAGTTTATTTACGGAAGAATTGCCTAATGTAAACCCTATATTTTCGTTAGATGGCAAAACTTTCGTCATTTCAGGAGTTTTTGAAAAATTTTCGAGAGAAGAAATGAAAGAGTTAATTGAAAAATTTGGCGGCAAAAATGCAACATCAGTTTCCAAAAGCACCGATTATTTAGTCGCCGGCAACAATATGGGACCGGCAAAGCGACAAAAAGCCGAAGAACTCGGCATCAATATTATTTCGGAAGACGAATTATTTGAAAAGAAATAAACAACTGATTATCAGCGTTTATCACACTAACATTTTATTATCGGGCTTGTGCAATCCGATTTGATTTTTTCTGAGAAATAGCGACTCCGAAGACAGTAAGAAGAACGCCAAAGATATTTATCAATGTCAGTCGTTCATCTAACAAGAAAAACGCTGTAATTGCGGTAAAGATAGGGATAAGATTGGTTAAAAATCCGGTTTTTGCAACGCCGATATCTCTATTCCCTATTGTATAAAAAATAAAAGCCAAAGACGACCCGAAAATTGCAAGCAAAAATATATTTAACCAAGCATCTGTTGTTGGCGATGCGGATGTAAATGACTTATAATCAAAAATAAAAAACAAAGGCAGAAAAAATACAAAGCCAATAGAATTTTGGTAGGCAACTATAGTAACAGGTTTATACTTCACTGATATTTTACGAAGGATAATTACGTAGCCGACAGAAGATGCCACAGCGAGTGCCAACCACAGGAAACCATTGACAGACAACGATATAGAAAAATCTTTATTTGTAATCACAAGTATTACGCCAATAAAAGAAATAAGCATACCCAGCAAGTTAAGTTTAGACAAACGTTCTTTATATATCAAGGTAGAAAAGACAGCAGTAAAAACAGGTATCGTTGAAATTATTACAGAAGAAACGGTTGAAGAAGAGTTTTTTATTCCATAAGTTTCGCCTAAAAAATAAATAAATGGGCTAAAAAAAGATACTAACAGAAGGTATTTATAATCTATTCTTTGTATTTTTTGCCAATTTCGGGTAAAAAACATGACAGCGAACAGTAAAACAGAAGATATGAGCAGCCGCAGAGTAATGATAGTAATAGGTTGGTAAACGCTAAGAACACTTTTTGTCCAGACAAATGTACTGCCCCAAAAAATCATAGCCAATACCACGAGTATATAAACGAATAAATATCTATCTTTCAACTGTTTAGGCATAATTTAAGATATTATGTTACAGAAAGGAAAGGGAACAAAAAAAGCCGCCGAGGCGACTAAAAATGTAGCGGGGACGAGAATTGAACTCGTGACCTCCGGGTTATGAATCCGACGCTCTAACCAACTGAGCTACCCCGCCTGAATGCGGCTGCAAAGATAGCACTTTTTTATATTAAAAATAATTTTTCTTGAAATATTTTTCATTGAAGTTTTTCAAAATAAAATAGTTTCAAAAAATCACATTTGTTTAAATTATGTTGACAACTAAACATTTATTTTTTTTTAAAACATCGACTTTAAAGCAATAAAAATATATTTTAGCAGAATGAATGCCTATTGTGATAGTTAAGGTTTAACCGACTGTATACTAATAAGTTTTCATTAAACGAATATTAATAAAAATATTTTATTATGGATTTAGACGGTTTACTTTTTAATTTAGAAAATGTTACTGCTTCAAAAGCCAAATCTGTTTCAGCAAACAGTGACCCTTTTTTAGATATGTTAGAGAAGTCGAGAACAATGCCGACTTTATCAACGGACAACAACGAAGACACTGATAATAAGTCCATTAGCACTCCTATTAAAAAAATTGATAAAGAAAAAATGGTAAATTATTCTGAAGAAGAAGCTTTAGAAGAAGCTACAAAATATTTTAAAGGTGACAATTTAGCAGCAGAGGTTTGGGTAAAAAAATATGCACTCAAAGATTCGGAAGGGAACTTATATGAAAAAAGCCCTGATGACATGCACCGCAGGATAGCGAGAGAGATAGCGAGAATAGATAAGAATTACAAAAATCCTGTTGACGAAGAGACCATATATGAATTACTGAAAGATTTTACATATATAATACCGGCAGGCAGTCCGATGGCAGGAATAGGCAATGACATGCAAATTTCATCGCTGTCGAATTGTTTTGTAATAGGGACGGATGGACCGTCAGATTCTTACGGAGCCATATTGAAAGTCGATCAAGAGCAAGTGCAGCTCATGAAACGCAGAGGTGGTGTTGGACACGACTTAAGCCACATCCGTCCGACCGGCAGTAAAGTCAACAACACAGCATTAACATCTACCGGCGTTGTTCCTTTTATGGAGCGTTATTCAAACTCAACAAGAGAAGTTGCCCAAGATGGGCGGCGGGGTGCGCTTATGTTGTCTATTTCGATAAAACACCCTGATGCAGAAAAGTTTATAGACGCAAAATTATCGCAGGGCAAAATCACCGGTGCCAACATATCAGTAAAAATTGATGATGAATTTATGCGTTGCGTGGAAGAGCATAAAACTTACAGACAACAATTCCCTATAAACTCCGATAATCCAAAATTCATCAACGACATAGATGCCACCGCTTTATGGAATAAGATAATTCACAATGCGTGGGCGTCTGCAGAACCCGGCGTGCTGTTTTGGGATACCGTAAAAAAAGAGGCTGTTCCTGATTGCTACTCCAAATACG
>JALNXP010000034.1 GCA_023230285.1 Bacteroidales bacterium
TCCTTCTTATATTAAGTATTCATTATGCTATTGGATAGAAAATATTTCCCAAAACCATCGACAGCGCCAATGCGATGAGGGTTATAACCACCGTTACGACAAACATGTATTTATACCCTTCTTTGTATGACACTCCCGAGATCTGGAGTACGGCGACAATACCGCCGCTGTGTGGAAGACTATCCAGACCGACGGAGGCGATTACCCCGACTCTATGAAGGATTTCGGCATTAACTCCCATGGCGAGGAACGGCTCTGCAAGTACAGAGAGCGAGGTCGACAACCCACCCATGCCCGAAGCATTGAGACCGCAAAGAAGTGTGGTTGCGAGACCGAAAATGATGAGCGGATTGTATCCCGCATCGGAGAAGCTGAGAATTCCGTGAACAATCTTATCAAAACCGGGAGCGACCTTGATCACGGAACCGATTGCAACGATCGCGGAAGCATTCACTATCGTTCCCGCGGCACTCGGAATGCCGTCTTGGAAAATCCTGCATATCGATGCTTTCGAAACGTTCTTGTAGCATAGGATCAAGCAAAGCACGATACCGGACAAAAGGGCAACAGAAATATCTTGCTTAAAGATATTCAAGACCAAGGCCACACAAACGATTGGGAGAATTGCAATAATGACATGGGGAAGTCTTCCATCTCTTTCAAGAGCATCAGCTTGTTCCAGCACTTTTTCAGTATCTTCATTTCCTTCAAAGCCGATATTATTTTTTTTCGCCTTGTTCGCTTCATGCTGAAGGTAAAGAATGATCAATACCAGAGTAAGCAGACCGCAAACGGTACCCACACCCGGGGCCGCCATTGCAGTCGTCGGAAGGAAAGTGGTTGGAATGATGTTTTGGATCTGGGGGTTCCCGGGAAGCATTGTCACCCAAGTAAAAATACCGCCGGCGATCGTTGCCGGGATAAGATAACGAGGCATGTTCGCTTTCTTGAAGACCGATAACGCGATCGGATAGAGGGCAAAGCATGACACAAAAGAAGAAACGCCGCCGAAGGTAAGCAGACCTCCTGCAAGAACGATCGCCGGAATCGCAAACTTAACCCCGAATTTTCCAATGATAAAAGTTGCGATCGACCTTGCTGCACCAGTTTCATCCATGGCTTTTGAAAGAATAGCACCTAACAACAACATCAGGAATGCTGATTTGACAAAACTTGCAAAGCCCGTCATGTAACTTTGCGTTACCGTTGAAACAACTGGCATACCGCTAAACAAAGCTACGAACAATACACTGATAATTGCAGCATATACTACCGGCATTTTCTTCAGAGTCAGCACAAGCAACAATACCAGTCCCAATAAAATGACCACCATGTCCATGGTTAGTCCTCCTTCTACATTCTCACCGACTGTATGACGGGGAATCAAAATGAGCAAAAAGTTTTGCAATCGATTTCTGCAATCGATTGCAAAACATGTGAAATTCTATCTCCTGTTTTTTCAGTTGTCAAGCTTTTTCTGCACAAGTGAGAATAAGGGACCAAGGGGCGGAAAGTATTGTCAGTTGGCAGCTTGCCTGGTTCTGGTGGTATTTCTTTTTCCAAACAAACGACACAAATTTGAAATTCTGACCTCATGGACATGTTTTTTCATTTGGTTCTCAGTAGTTGGTTCATTTCGCTAACTGAAGTTTCGCAGATAAATTTAGAAGTTTGGAATCAAAAACGATAAAGCGAATTAAACAGGCAAGCATGTTCACTGTTCTGTTATAATTAAAATAATGACGGATTATCATGCGCAGTTTGCCCAATAGCGTGTTTTTCACGCAAACAGGTTGTCGATCTGTGTGGAAACGCAAAAACTGCAGAAACCGTATTGTACAATGCAAAGAAGAAAGGTTTGATACGGACGATAACGCGGGAGGCATTCGCTGCAATAAGTATTGAAACGGCAGAATCGTTTGCTTCTCCGTATGAAATTGCAAGCCGTATCACGAAAGACAGTTATTATTTCTCATCACATCGCTTTTTGACATTGCGGATTATCAATCATGTGTTCAATACCGTTAACGTTTCAAGCTCTGTACGGTTCAAACCTTTTGCTTTCCATGAACAAAGCCATGCCTATAAACAGTCGCATATATCGGGAAGGATTATATTCCATACGACGTCCGGATAACAGAACCGAAACAGACCATCACAGGCAATATCAAAGACTTTGCAGAGACAACCGGACTTGAAGGACTGCTCCGATGTCTTTTGATGATTACCGTCATACCGGAACGAAAACTATCTGACTGCCTTGTTTTGTACGTTCTTATAGGTGTTCGGAAAAGATCGTGGTTACCTGGTTGCCATATTGGATCTGTATGGCAGAAAAGTGTTTTTCTGGAGACTATCCGACAGAGTATGGAGCCCGGTTCTCGCGCAAAGACTCTTCGAAAGGCATTGGAAAGTTATGAATGTCTGGCAGCCTCTAGCACGGAAAGAGAGATATACATTCAGTATGGATGGGGAAGGAGAGATAGAGGACAACATCCATGTGAAGCGTCTATAGAAAACGATTTAGTACGAAGCGGCGTAATTCCACTTTGACGTATCCGCTGTTTTGACCTCGATTCCCGACCTACTGTATTTAGGGAGACAAGCACAACCAATGGTTTCATTTTGACTCCCGTAACGTACGATGAAGTCAATTTGCCAGCGACAAGTCTTCCCCAATGACGCAAACCTGATCCTTTCCATTGCGTTTTGCTTGGTACATCGCCTTGTCCGCCCGGTCAACCATACGGACGTAATCGGCATGTTCCACATCGATAACGGGGGATATACCTACGGAAACGGTGATGTGGGAGCCTTGGATATCCTTCTCCTTGATCGTTGTACGGATGCGCTCCGCAATGTTCCTGAAATCGGAGACTCCGCCATAGACAAGCGAAACGAATTCCTCCCCACCGTATCGATACGAAATCATGTGGGTATCGTTTCCGACGAGGGAGAGTATCTGTCCCACCGTCTGAAGGCATGCATCCCCGCATGCATGGCCGTACCGGTCGTTGTACATTTTGAAATCATCAATATCCAGCATCATCACGCCGATCGGACGAGGAATACAAACATCCGAAAATGAATTCAACGTCTCAAACAATTTCCGCCTGTTGAACAGTCCCGTCAATACGTCGGTGTCCTTCTCCACCGACAACCGATGTTCGGCCTCATACGCCCCGAGACGGGTAAGGACGACGGATCGTCCCAATACCACGCCCGTAGCGAGAAAACATATTCCATTGGCCAAATCATCAAACGCAATGTCATGAGGCTTCAAGGAAAAACCCAGAATGGTGTGCGCCACAAAAAAACCGAAGAGAAACAGATCCGTCCTGAGGGGATCGTCGATGATGCTCAAGGGAATCGCGCAGTACAAGCCAAGGATAATCGTCGCCCGTTGATCGGGGCTGTAGATGACACTCAGATAGAGAGAAAGCAGAAACAATACGGAGAAACCCGCGTATAGCAAAACGCGGGGATGCTGTTTTCCCCTCTCCGTACGGCTGAGGATTACGAGGACGCAACAACTGAGAAAGCACAGCAGATACGCGACGGTCAATTGCCACTTCGTCGTACTGCTGAACGGCACGATCATCAGCATCAGGACGAACAGCCCACAACACAACAAGAGCATACGCATAAGCATACTGGCGTTGTGCAACCGGATGTTCTCCTTGTACGTTTCCAGCAACTTGCTTCTGTTTGCCTTCACCCACGAAGGTTGCACGATATCCATTTCGGTATGAGTATATAGTGAAAATTTGTGAAATAGAGTATCCCTTTACCCCGGAAAATACAAAAGTATCCCAAGAATCTTATCATCCACGGGACAGAATTTCCCTGACTGTGTCCTCCACGCTGAAACAAAGGAAAGGGAACCTCCGCTTCAAATCTTCCTTGGCGTTCATCATGACATAGGGGTACCGCACCGTCCGGAACATCGTCACATCATTCTCATCGTCACCAAAAGCGTATGTACGGGAAAGAGGAACGTCAAAATACGCGCAGGCCCGCAATACTCCGTCCCCTTTGGAGGAGGGGGAGATGTCGATCAAGCCGGTACCGCTGGTGGCGACATTGAACGTTTTTCCCCACATACGCGTATACGCTTCCACCGCGGTATTGTCCTTAGGAGGATACACCACTGTCAATTGGTTGATCTCACCGGGAATATCATCGATGGATCCGACGACGCGCGTAGCGGCGTGTTGCCGCGACAGAAGTTCCCGTAGATCCGGCCCTTCCTCCCCAAGAATAAAAAGATCGTCGAACGAAGCGACAAGCAGGATCTCCCCCCGCTGTCGGGTCTCCCCGGCGATGATCCTCGCCGCGTCCCGATCCAGCGACATCGCCTCCCCAATCTCTCGTCCCTGCCAAAACATTCGACCGCCTGTACTGCAGGAAACGGCCACTTCTCGCTCTAGGCCAGGAAACGACCGCCGTACCGAAGAGTACATCCGTCCGCTGCAAATACAAAACAACCAGCCGGACGAGGGAGCGTCATGCATTAACCTGACAAGACTCGGAGTCGGGAACCTTTCCCCATGAGGAATCAATGTCCCGTCAATGTCACAAAAAAAGATACCTTTCCACACACCCAGAGCCTACCACAGCAAAGAAAAGATGCCTAGCATGAATCGACTTCGCCATCTATCCCCAACACGAAAACAATCCTGTCGTTCAGCCTTTCTGAAACTCCGTATATTTCCTGGCGTTCCCATAAGCAAGACTCACCGGGTATTTCTTCCGGTTCGCAACAAGCTTCTCTCGGATGATGACCTTCGGATCCGCCCCGATGGCATCCGCCATCATGAAGCAATACATGAAGATGTCGGCAAGTTCCTCCTTCATCCCCTCCCGGTTCCGCTCCACTTCGGTGTCGCCGCCCGACCATTGGAATTTTTCCAACAGTTCGGCCGCTTCCAACGAAATGGAGATGGCAAGATCCTTCGGGGTATGGAACTGCTCCCAATCCCTCTCCCGAACGAATTTCCTGATATCCTCTTCGATGTCCCTGTCCAGCATTCAGAATTCCTCTTCTATATCGGCTTTTCCAAAATGATACATATCCATGAAGCATTGAAGATCGCTTTCGCTTCTGATACACCCTACCTGATGACGGCTTCCATCGTCGCGATCGATAAAGCAAAGGCTCTTTTCGCCCGTACAGACACTCCTGCTGATGAGTACTCTCTGCTTTTCGCGATCAAAATGACCGGTGACGGTCCTCTGATGAAAAATTCCCATCACATTTCCTTGACCATTGCGGCAACGGCTGCGGCCAATGCAAGATGGGATCTTTTGTCCATGTGGAGTTGGTCGATCTCGCTCGGTCCCGCCACCAAAGAAGCATCCAGAAAAGCGCATCCGTTGCGCTTTGCGACATCCTCGAACAAAGGAGCAAGCTGCTTGCTCTTGCATACGGACGTCTCGTCGAACGAAACGAACGGACACCGCGAAAGGTCGTCGCCTACGTGAATCGGGGATATGATGAGGATTTTCGGTACGGGATACCCCGGACCATAATCGAACTGCTTGGACAGGATAATCAACCGCTCAAGCCCCTTGGCGATCACCTTCGGAGGTGCGGAGAACATTGTCTTCGTATCGTTCGTTCCCAACGAGATGATCAGGATGTCGATGGGCATATGGGTCTTCAGGACGTACGGCAATGCCGTATACCCGTTCCGCTCTCCTTCCAAAGGATCATCGAAGACCGTCTCACGCCCACCGAGTCCTTCCTCCACGACATAAAACCCATCTCCAAGCAAGGACTGCAAAACACGCGGCCACCGCACATCGTGCCCCCATCTTCCCCCGTTTGGATTTGATCCAAACGTATTGCTGTCACCAAAACATACGACCGTTTTCATGCTTCCTATGATACGTCAAGGAATCGTTCACATCAATGCGGACAACACGCTCGCCTTGGTGACGATACCGGCGAGCACCCCCTCGTCGTCCAAAACGGCAAGCGGGTACTTGCTTTCCGCGGCAAGCGGCATGACGGAAGCGATCAAATCCGACTGCCGGACCGTATGCACGTCCTTATCCAAGACATCGACCAATTCTTTGCCCTGCTTCTCCCCTTCGATGGCCTCCTTGATGCCGATTATACCCACCAGATGCAGGTCTTCATCGACGACGTACGCCGAAGAAAGGGCGTTTTGCGTCATCACCCGAATGGAATGCCTGACGCTGTCCGTCGTCCTTACCAGCACTTTCGGCGTAATCATGATACTGCTTACGGCGAGTACTTTGGTTTTGTCGGCATTGCTGATGAACGCCCGGACATAATCGTCCGCAGGATGGAGGCTCATTTCTTCGGGGCTCGCCACCTGAATCAGACGACCGTCCTTCATGATGGCGATCCTGTCCCCCAGTTTGAACGCCTCGTCCATGTCGTGGGTGATGAAAATCACCGTTTTCCTTAATTTATGCTGGATGCGAAGCAACTCGAACTGCATATCCTGTCTGACCAGAGGGTCCAGTGCGGAAAACGGTTCGTCCATCAAAAGCACCGGGGAATCGGGAGCCAATGCGCGGGCGATGCCCACCCGTTGGCGCATACCGCCGGAGAGCGCCGAACAATCCTGGTGTTCCCATCCGGAAAGCCCCACCATATCGATGATCTTCATCGCCTTTTTCTCCCTGTTCTCCTTATCGACGCCTTTGACCTCAAGACCGTAGGCCACATTCCCCAATACGTCCCGGTTGCTCATCAATCCGAACGACTGGAATACCATGGATACCTTGTTGCGCCGGAAGTTTCTCAGGCCCGCCGTATCCAGTTTTCCGATATCGTTTCCTTCAAACAGAATTTTCCCGCTCGTCGGCTCGTTCAATCGGTTGCACATGCGTACCAGCGTCGATTTTCCCGAACCGGACAAACCGATGATGACAAACACTTTCCCTTCGGGGATGGAAAGATTGATATCCCACAGAGCGGCCGTCACGCCGGTCTTCTTGCGTACCGTTTCCTTGTCCACACCCGCCTCGAGCAACTTCGCCGCTTTTTCCTTCTCCACGCCGTATAATTTCGACACATGTTGGATTTCCATGATCGTCTTCATGCTTTGCCTCCTCTCTTGCCCTGGGTGATGCGATCCATGACGATCGCCATGACGACCACACAGGATCCTGCGACCAGACCGCGGCCGATCTCGATGCGGTTCACCGCGTTCAGCACTTCCATGCCGAGCCCACGCGCTCCGATCATCGAGCAGGTGACCACCATCGCCATGGCCATCATCAACGTTTGGTTGATGCCCGTCATAATGGTGGGAAGCGCCTGGGGAATCTGCACTTTGCACAGCGTCTGCCACCAAGTGGATCCGAACGAAACCGCAGCCTCCACGACCTCGGGATCGACATTCCTGATCCCGAAACTGGTGAGCCTGATCACCGGAACGATGGCATAGATCACCGTTGCGATGACCGCCGCCGGGGCTCCCATGCCGAAAAAGAGCAGTGCGGGGATCAGATAGACGAATACCGGCATGGTCTGCATCGCATCCAGAATCGGTCGGACGATTTTGTCCGCCTTTTTGGAAAACGAAATCAAAATGCCGAAAGGCAAGCCAAACACCAGAGCGATAAGCACACTCGCCAAAACGATCGAGAGCGTGGTGAGCATCTCTTGCCAAAGGCCCAGCAAGCCGATGACACACACGAGAAGCGCATACAGGATTCCTTTCCCGATGCTTTTCTGACTGCGCCATCCAAGGAAAAACACACCCGCCACGAACACAAACCACGGCAGGTGGGCGAGAATCCAGCTGATGGCTCCCACAAGTGCGGTAAGGAACTTTTGCACGCCGCTCTGCCCCGCTTGTGTCGCCGAGGCACGGACCGATTCGTCCACTGACGCAGTATCCAGATTAAGTGAGACAGGGAACGCAAACAGATCCAATTTTTTCTTTTCCGTTCCGTTACTCTCCAGTGCTTTCGTCGCCTTTTCCAAATCGGATCCATCCAGCCAAGACCCCAACAGTTCGGGATGTTGCTGAAGAAGCCATTTCGCCGTCTCCGTATGATCGGCTCCCGTCTCCTTCATATGCGCGAGCCCTTCGCTGATCAACGGAGAGGAAAGATGATAATGCGACAGGAATGCACAGAAATCGGGATGACTTTTCGCAAAAGCGTTGCTTACCGCAATGGTCACCGTCACCGACGGCGCTGCGCCGATGCCCTTGGGAAATGTCTCCGCATTGTACGGGCTGTCCTGCAACAACACAAAATCGTATGAGCCAAGCAACCACGTCGGCTCCCAGTAGTAACTGACGATCGGCTCCTTCCTGTCGTATGCGGAAATCAATGCGGAATCCAATGCGGCGTTGCTTCCGGGAATGACGTAATTATATTCCTCGTCGAGACCGTATACCTTGACCTTTTTGCCCATGATCTCGGTAATGGACCAACCGGGAATCCCGCCGAAAATCCGCCCCTTTTTGGAATCTTCGGGATCAGGGAACAAAGAAGCGTAACCTTTCAGATCCCTGACGGTTTTCAGACCAGGGTTGGCTTCCGCCACATACTTCGGAATGTAAAAACCTTGGTAATTATCTGAAAAGTTTACGCCGAGTTCGACGAATCCGCCTTTCTTCCGATCTTCGATGTATGTCGGTATGTTGTCCGTCCACTCCTCCATCACCACGTCGACGTCCCCTTTGAGGAGCGCCTCATGGATGATCGGGGTGGAACCGGGGATTTCCGTCCATTGGTATCCGTACACGTTCTTTGCGACAAAACCCGCGATCGCATTGTTCAATTTGATGGAATCCCACCCCACGTCGGCAAACGTGATGGACTGCGCGGATACGCAAGGCATAATGGCTATCGCAAGAAGCATGGCCACCACAAAGATTCTTCTTCTCATACAAAACTCCTAGGTTTTCCCGAGAAGCGGCAGAATCTTGCCGATATCCTCCACCTTGCAGACGACAACAAGCGTATCTTTCGCTTTCAGGATGCACTCCGGACCGGGAGAAAGCACCTCTTCCCCCTCATGCCGGATAGCGATGATGGTCGCCCCCGTATTCTGCCGGAACTTCAAGTCCCCGATGGACTTGCCTTCGGCGGGACAACCCTTGACAACCGTAAACTCAATTGGCTTAAAGCGGTCACTGCTCTGGAAACGTTCTTCCATGTCGATGATCTCGGCCATCACCGAATTGATCTTCCCGTTCAGTTCATCCCTCTCGGTGACGAACTGTTCCAATTGAGATTTCAACGCGACAAGATCCCTGCCGCTTTGGTGCTGTTCCACGAAATCCACGGCACGCTGCCGTGAGGCAACGAACAAACCGCTGTTGCTTTTCACCGTAATGATCCCGTAGTCGGCAAGGATCTTCATCGCCCTGCGGATCGTCTCAGGAGATACATTGTACTGGCTCCCCATCAACGAACGGCCGGAGAAACGAAACCCTTCCGCAATCTCCCCCATGGCGACTTTCGTCGCGACATCGTAGGCGATCTGGTCATAGACGGAAGGTTTATCTTGGTACTTCATCCAGCCTCCCCGAATAACTGACAATCTTGTTGTAACTTTAAAGTTGGCAGTTTGTCAACCCATGAAAATCGAACATCCCAAGTTTTTCAGTTAGATAAGATTCCTTCAAAACCTGTCACTTCCGGAGAAATAACATAAATCATTCTTTGTAGAAAATTGGTGAAATTCCCATTGAATACGGCCATCGTTTCATGAATGATTGAGGCCTTATGCAATCGTAAAGGGACAATCACATAAAACAGATTAGCATTAAATATTTCTATCTACTACGTTTTCAACTAAGACAATCTTACAGATTTTCTCAGCTGCTCTCAATTATCAACAATGAGCTGATGCAACGTATAAGAAGACCGAAATCCTGATGACATGTGCGTCGAACGACGAAAATGTTATTAGATACAGTGATCTGTTCTGTAATTCGTAATGCAGCATTATTTATCCGCAAGTTTTGTGGGTGAGGCTTTCCTTTGCCCTGAGGAATATGTGTATTTGCAATGGATTGCGTCGCCGTGCTTGGAGATGTGGCCCTTGATGTTGAACCGCCCGCACTGATAGACGCCGGAATCGGTGCACATGTGTTGTTTTGTTTTATCATGAAAAACGAAGTTTTCTTGCAAAATAAATAATTTCAGATTCTTGTGGAAAATCAAGTATTTGAAGAACTTCAGAATTTTTACTCTATGACTTTCTGAACTATCCTGGATTTGGAAGAAAGAATCGGTTTCCCCATCGCGTTTCTGGAAATTGGGTTCTTTTTGCGCCAAGGTTGGAAAACCACATCTTTTCCGTAGAAGGGCCATGTTCCTGTTTTGTTCACAGATGCTTCCTCCTTGCTACCTGGCGCATCAACGTCCATCTCATCCAATCCTCAGGATGGAGATAATCAATAAGACATGAGCAATCACGAAAGAGTAGATTGAAATCACACATTACTTCCATCAAGTAGGCCAGAACTACCTGGGACATCAAGGGGTGATAACGAAGCATGACAGCACAACGAAATACCTCCTCGCATCCTCATGATTTTCACTCAAAAAGGCGTAAGACCTTACGAATATTGCAGTAGAATATATACGATATTTTCGAATACTAACCTCTTAATTACTGAATTTTCCATAGTAATTACCGAATATTAGATTGCTTCTTACGAAATTATCGTATACCATAAAACTATGAACAAAGCACTCGTTAGTTTCCGCATTCGAAACTTCTTATCTTTTTCCACAGATGGGAAAGGAAATCCGGTTGAATTCTCCATGATCGCAGGAAAGGTAAAAACAAAACACAACCATGTGATCACCACCAAGAAAATGGATCTTCTGAAGGTATCCGTAGTCTTTGGAGCAAACGCATCAGGGAAATCAAATTTCGTAAAAGCACTAAATTTTTTTAAACATACCGTTATCTCAGGAGAGATTCCTATAGGAACCACGACGAAATACTGCCGCCAAGATAAAAAAAACGAAAACACCCCCAGTTACTTTGAAATGGAAGTCTGTTTCGACGATACGTATTATACGTATGGATTCGAAGTGTTGTTGTCCCAAAGGCAATTGGTTTCTGAGTGGTTTGTCGAAGAACGGCCATCTGGAAAAGACATCATTTTGTTTGAACGGGATATCACCAAAGGTACCTATACACTTTCCCCTGACTACCAACCAAAGGCTTCCGTATACCTGGAGGATATCAAAAGCGACCCTTCTTCGTTGTTCCTGAAAGTCATGAACCAAAACAAACCTTTGTTCTACAAGGAAAATCCAAGTTATCAGATTTTCCATGATATGTATCTTTGGATCGCATCCTCGTTGGACATCAACTATCCAGACCGTCCGATCAACCAACAAGATTTTTTTAAAAGCGAGGATATCAAGAAGGTATGTGCCTTGTTGGAAACCTTTGCTACAGGAATTTCGAATTACCAGATCTGTGAGATTCCAACTGAGAAAGTCATGGCGCTGTTTCCCAAAGATATGCAAGAATTCCTTGGGAAAACACTTGAGAAAGAGTTTGTTGACGTAAAATCATCTCAGCACAAAGGAGAAAACGATACAAACACTATTTTTGTTCGTGGAGATCGTGATTTTTATCTCTTCTCTTTTGAAGAAAATCGCAATGAAATTGTATGTAAGACAATTCAATTTTGCCATGGGGGAAAAACGTCGTGGTATGATTTTGGTGAGGAATCCGATGGCACCATCCGACTCTTTGACCTTCTCAAGATTCTCTTGACCAAACAGGACAACAAAGTCTTTATTGTTGATGAGCTTGACAGATGCCTGCACCCCAATCTCACTTACCGGTACATCCAAGAATACATTCAGTCAACCATGAAAAAGAGAAACATCCAGCTCATCGTGACTTCCCATGAATCCAGACTGATGGATTTCAATTTGCTGCGCCGTGATGAAATGTGGATTACCGATAGAAGACCGGATGGTACTACGGACCTGTATTCCCTGGAAGAATACAATATCCGCAACGACTTGAAGGTTGACAAAGCATATCTGGAAGGCCGATATGGAGGGGTACCGCTCTTCACAACACTTTTCCCATTGGATGGTTGAGATGAGGATAAAGCATAATTTTGGTCTACGAACGGGTGTTACCAGAGAAGAGAAAAAGAAACTATTTTTGGTCTTCGAAGGGATGAAGACAGAACAAATCTATTTTGAAGCCCTCATACAAAAGAGGAACTACTCCGCAAGTCCATTCCTTTTTGAGCTTGTCATACTTGATCGTGTTGGCCAAGAAATGGGCTGTTCCAATCCGTTAGCAATTGTGAAATTACTACAGAAGCAAGCAAACGAAGAACACAAAGATTGCTATTCCCTTGAAACCATCATTAATCGAGTTCTTGGTGATGAGTGTTTACCTCAAAACAAGATTGATACATTGAAGAAAGCTATTCATTCTCAGATCCCTAACATATCGGAGCAACTCAGCAAACAAGAACTCAAAAGGATTCTCCCTAAAATTCAAAATGTGCTAAAAGACAACAATATTTCTTTGCGCATCGAATTGACCGTTTCGCGACTTATTGATGAGCAAAACATGGGATATGACAAAGATCGCAAGGATTGTCTTTGTTGTATTTTTGATAGAGATAAGAAAAGCTTTAAGGATAGCCAATATGATAAAGTGGTTCGTCTTTGTAACGAAGAAGGATATTGCTTATTCATCACGAATCCTTGCTTTGAGTTCTGGTTATACCTGCATTTACCAAAAGAAAATCTTACGAGCATCAAAGAATCTGAGCTCTTGGAAAACAGAAGAATGTCATCCAATGGTCCGACCTATATTGAAAGCCATCTCAAAAGCAAGCTTTTTGAATTAGATCCCCCCATCAGCTTTAACAAGAACAAATATAAGCCTGACTACTTTATCAACAACATCCCCAATGCCATGAAAAACGCAACGAACTATGCCCAAAAAATCGATGAACTGAAAACAGCCGTAGGAAGTAATTTGGCTTCCTTAATGGAGAAGATCGGATTAGCATAATTGTCACGATCCATTCAATTATAAATTGATATGCATTCCAAAAGTTAGACAGGAAATCTAACGGAAAGGGTGGACTTGGTACAATTTTCTTGACACTTGATTAAGAGATACTATTTAGCGAGACAGGAGGATACAGTGTCATTTGACAAGGAATACAAGGTTGCTGCAGTCAAGTTTGTCCTTGATGATGAAATGGATGTAGAACCGTAGCGAACCGGCCAGGCATTCATCCCAACAGTCTGTATCGCAGGATCTCAGAACATGAGAAATATGGAGACGAAGCCTTTCCCTGAAGAGGTACAAGGGTGTATGACTCTTAGACCGGAACCCACTGACTGGAGCGGAGAAACAGGGAATTGGAGGAGGAGTTGGAATTCCTAAGAAAATCCAGGTCTGATGGTTCGTGCAATTTCTTGAAGAAATAAGATGTTTGAAGAAATCACTTGCTGGCATATTTTAGATTCAGATTTTTCGATAGGTTCCTGATTCCATCTGTTTATGGGATTCACCAATTCAGTTGCAAGAGAGATCCTAAATCCCTTCCACCCGGAAATCCCAATTCCTTTGTTGTTGCTACGATAGTCGACTGTGCGATGTCCAAATTCTCGCTTACTTTCGCAATAGGCATCTGAACAGCTTCAACTTTATCTTTATAATGAAATCAGCAAACAATCGTTCACTATAACTCAATGAATCATACGTATCAGCAATTGCAGTCAAGCAACTTCTCATGTACGTATCATATCACAAATTTATATGGGAATTGACGGGAAAAACAAATCGATATGCATTTGTTTCTGTCTTCACCATTCAATCTTCCCGTTAAAAAACCCCGTTCGCACAAAGGAGACAATAAAAAGAGCCAAGAACCATATCACCGCTTCCCTTTGTCGTAAATCTCCCCCAACGCACGCGGCGCCCTGTTGGAGCGTGAGAAGAAGATCAAGAGGACGAGTGTCGTCACGTACGGCAACGT
>JALNXP010000035.1 GCA_023230285.1 Bacteroidales bacterium
AGCTACTTCCGCATTGGGCAATCATCTATCAAAATTGCGGTGCAAAGATACAACCTTTTTTTGAATAGACAAGTGTTTTGCAAAAAAAAATTAGATTTTTTTTTTATCCTATTAAAACAGCTTCGAAATAAGCTGATTACTTGTGTAATTGGCAAGAAATTATTTGCGTAGTGGGCATAATTTCACTTGTGTAGTTGGCAAAAGCATCTAATAGCCGTATTTTGCCTTCCATCTATCCCTTAAAAACTTCCGATGTTCTTCTTCACGATGATTGTTCTGCGGCTTATAAAATGCAGTGCCGCTAATCATATCCGGTAAAAACTCCTGCTCGGCAAAATTATTCTCAAAATCATGAGCATATTTATAGTTTTTGCTATAGCCAATGTCTTTCATCAATTTAGTTGGCGCATTACGCAAATGCAGCGGTACCGGTAAAGTTCCGGTTTTGTGAATGCAGTCTGTTGCAGCATTGATAGCAAGATAAGCCGAGTTGCTTTTAGGAGAGCATGCCAAATAAATAGCTGTTTGCGACAATATTAGCTGCGATTCGGGCCAGCCTATCTTTTTGACGGCATCGAAACAGGTATTTGCCAATAGCAAGGCGTTAGGGTTGGCGTTTCCTATATCTTCGGAAGCTAAAATAAGCATTCTCCGTGCAATAAACTCAGGGTCTTCGCCGCTATCAACCATTCGTGCTAACCAATATACAGCCGCATTCGGGTCGCTACCACGCATCGACTTGATGAACGCAGAAATAATATCATAGTGCATCTCGCCGTTTTTGTCATACAAAGCAAGGTTTTGCTGTACTGTGTCAAGTATAAGTTTATCTGTTATAACGATGTCAGAAGTCGGCGACTTGGTCTGTAGTTCGCTGTATATTACTAAGTCTATGGCATTCAGCAATTTACGAGCATCTCCGCCTGACAGCGTAATCAATGCTTCTGTTTCTTGTACTATAATAGTTCGCTTTAACTTGTCTTTTAAATAAGAAACAGCTTTTTCAATCAGCACTATTAAATCATCTATGGTTAAGGGCTGTAATATATAAACCTGACATCTTGAGATTAATGGAGCAATGACTTCAAATGATGGATTTTCGGTGGTGGCACCTATTAAAGTGACAACACCTTTCTCTACGGCTCCTAACAAAGAATCTTGCTGGGCTTTGCTGAACCGGTGAATTTCATCGATAAACAAAATCGGATTATAATCATATTTTGCCTTATCTAATACAGCACGAACATCTTTAACTCCGGAATGTACGGCACTCAAAGAGTAAAACGGACGTTTTAGAGTGTTTGCGATAATGTTAGCCAAGGTAGTTTTCCCTACACCCGGAGGTCCCCATAAAATTAAAGACGGCAAGACACCTGCTTCCAAGCTGCGTCTTATCACCGCACCCTGACCAACCAAATGTTGCTGCCCGATATATTCGTCAAGCGTTGTCGGTCTTAAAGCCTCTGCTAACGGAATGTTACTCATCTAATCAAAATATTTTATATAACAACGCTTGCGCTTGTTCATAACATGCTTAAAATTCTTCCAGTTCTGTAATGCTTTCTGATTGTCTTCTAACATGCCGGTTGTGTCGGCAATCTTTATGTTGTATTGTCTCATCACCTTAAAAGCCTCTGTCATAAGAAATCCGGTGACACCTTTACTTTGATATTCAGGATCTACACCTGTCAAAAATAAATCTATGATGTCATTATGTTTACGACTTCTTATCAAGGATATTAAAGCTCTCAAGCCGATTTTTCCATTAGCAATCTGCATTGTCTTACTTAAAGACGGCACGGGTATTATAAAGCCTATCAATTTGCCGTCTTCTTTAAAAACTAAATGGACAAACTCCGGATTTATCAACGGTATATATGATTTTAAAATATAGTCTATTTCTGCATCATCAAAGGGAATGAAGGAAAACAAATCTTTAAACGCTTCGTTTAGCAGATGAAAGATTTCATGACCGTATTTCCACATCATTTCACTGTTTTTCATCTGTAATATTTTCAGTTTATATCTTTGTCTTACTATGTCGGACACGCGATATATTTTCTCAGGCATATCTTCATCAAGGAATAAGTTAAATTCGACCCAATCTTCTAACTTCTTGTACCCCAATCTATTAAAATGCTCTTGATAATAAGGAAGATGATAAACGGAAGCTACGGACGGCAGTTGGTCGAAGCCTTCTACAAGCAGAGCTTGGGTATCGATATTGGAAAATCCCAAAGGTCCGGATACGCCAATCATAGATTTAGATTTTAGCCACTGTTCAGCAGTAAAAAACAATTTATTGACAGCTTCGGCATTATCAAAAAATTCGGGGCGGGTAATACGACCGATTTTTTCACCTGTTTTTTTGATGTATTCATGAGGAACAATTGCACCAATTCTACCCAAAACATTATTTTTTTCATCTACAGCTATCCAGAATTTTGCTTCACATTTGTTGAAAAATGGATTTAGTTCGGGTGTAATATTTGCAATTTCACTTTTTATGATAGGTGGAAGCCAATATTTGTTACCTTTGTAAATGTCAAAAGGTAGTTTTGCAAACATCTTTCTGTGTTTGTCCGTTGTAACTTCTATTATATCAATCATTTGTGTGGTTTCTGTTGCGATAATTTATTTTAAAAAATCCTGCATAGTCATACCGCCAAAATTTCCGCTACTCATTAATAACAGAACACAATCAGTATCTATAGAAGTATTAATATCGTCAATTAGAGTTTTGGTGTCATTATATACTGTAATATCATCGCAGCCAAAAGATTTTTTCACGTCATCAATTTCTAACATTGGAAGTCGTTTCAGTGATAGAGCGTGAGGGTCGAAAAACACCATCTTTTTGTCGGCATCGTTCATTGTATCTTTATATTGACTTAGAAAATATTTATTTAAACTGCTATAAGTATGTAGTTCAAAAACTGCGATTATTTTTTTGTCGGGATATTTTTCTCTGATTGCGTTGACGGTAGCCTTCAGCTTTGATGGAGCATGAGCAAAATCGCGATAAATAACAAGATTTTCGTTTTGATATACTTTTTCCAAGCGTTTTGCGGCGCCGGTAAAAGAAGATATAGCCTTCAAAAATTCCCGATTTCCGATACCAAGTTCAGAACAAATTTTCATGGCACCTAAAACGTTTTGCATATTATGACGGCCATCAATTTTCAGTGGGAAATCTTCACCTTCAAAATGTAAGATAAAGGTATTGTTTTCCACAGTATAATCCGGTGTGTCATAAGCTATTGTCTTAATTGAAGCAGGTAATTCGGCGGCTATTTTTACAAGATTTTCATCTTGTTCGAAATAGATAAAGCTACCGTCAGGCTCTATGGTATGAGCGAATATTTTAAACTGTTCCACATAAAAATCAAAAGTAGGGAAAACATTAAAATGATCCCATGCGATGCCGGTAAGTAGTGCTATATGAGGGTGATACAGATGGAACTTCGGGCGTTTGTCCAACGTTGAGGTTAAATATTCATCACCTTCAACTACCAATATTTTTGCATCATCGGTTATCTTGACCATGATATCATAGTCGGGTATTTTTGCTCCTACTAAAAAATCGGCATTGATATTCAGGCATTTAAGTACATGAAGCACCATTGATGTTATTGTAGTTTTGCCGTGGCTGCCACCTATGACGACTCTTTTTTTGTCTTTGGAGTTTTCATAAACAAATTCCGGAAATGACACTATGTTAAGTCCGAGTTCCAAAGCTTTTTGCAACTCCGGATTGTCGGCTTTTGCGTGCATTCCAAGTATGACGGTGTCTATTTCTTTTGTTATATTTTCCGGATGCCAGCCAAGTTGTGTCGGCAAGATGCCATATTTTTTCAAATTTGATTTTGCCGGCTCAAATATTTCGTCATCGGAGCCTGTAACTTTGTTGCCTTTCAAGTGCATGGCAATAGCTAAGTTGTGCATTATACTACCGCCGATAGAAATAAAATGATAGTGCATATCTTGATTTATTTAGTCCACAGTTTTTCAGGATAAATATTATTTGCAATTAGCGATTTGATACTATCCATAACATATTGTTTATCTTGATGATAAGTGACACCGAACCATTTTGCGCCGCAGTTGAGTACTTCTACTGTGGCGTTGTGTGATTTCAGTAATTCGTAGATGACAGTTGGAATAAAAAGTTCACTCTTTGGCTCGTTGATATGTTCTGTTAGAAAATGCTTAAAGCTATTTTCTATTTGAGCGAAAAACAGTGGTGTAAATCCCCATAAGTTCATAGAGACGATTTCGTCACCTTTCAGCATAAACCTTTCATTGTCGTATAAATCATATAATTTATCTTCGAGTTTGATAATATTTTTGCGTTCTATGGTAGAGATGAGCATATTGTTGGCATCAACTTCGCAGACACCGCGGCTCACGCTTCCGGAATCGGATAAAGTATTAAGAATTTTATAGCCGACCATGCAATAGTTGTTGTTGTTTACATTGATTTTAGACAAAAAATCGGAGACTGCGAAATAGGCTTCACGTCCGTAGAAATCATCGGCGTTGATAGCGGCAAAAGGTTCAGGAATAACATCTTTTGCCGTCAATATAGCGTGTGCGGTTCCCCATGGTTTAGTTCGCATTTCAGGTAAAGAGAAACCTTCCGGCAAGTCATCTAATTCTTGGAAAACGCATTGGCAGTCAATAAATTTCTCGACATTGCTGACAACGTGAGTATAAAATTGGTCTGCAAAATCTTTACGGATAACAAAAACAACTTTACCGAAGCCGGCTTGGATTGCATCATAAATAGAATAATCCATGATAGCTTCGGCGTTTGGACCGACTCCATCTATTTGTTTAAGAGCGCCGTAGCGACTGCCCATGCCGGCAGCCATAATTAACAGGGTTGGTTTCATAGTTTATTTATTATTGATTTAATTGTTTCGACATCTGAAAATGAAGTCGAGAAATCTTCTTTTACTGTACTTAGAACATTCTCCTTACGGAATGTCATTTTTGAATCTATGCAGGCAGATGCCGAAAAATGATATTCTTTAGCTTTAGTTGTTTTTGCCAATTCTGCAATATTATTGGCATTGATGCCACTTCCGGGCATGATAATTATTTTATCGCCGGCGGTTTCAACTAATTTTGCCAAAATATCTTTTCCTTCAAAAGCGGTTTTTTTAGTGCCGGAGGTTAAGATTCTGCTGATGCCGATGGACATTAAGTTAGACAAACTCTCGAAGCAATTTCGAGACAGGTCGAATGCACGATGGAAAGTAAATTGCATAGGATAAGCTAATTCCATGATTTCGGCTGTTTTATCCAAATCAATGCTGCCGTCAGCATTAAGGAAACCGCAGACGACAGCATTCATCTCTAATTGTTTGCACAGAAGTACATCACGTTTTATATCTTCAAATTCCATATCGGAATACAGAAAGTCGCCGCTTCGTGGTCTGATTAAGACATTTATCGGAATATCTGTTTTCTCTCTGCATAAAGATAAAGTACCGAAAGAAGGTGTTGTGCCTCCGGAAGCAAGGTTGGCGCAAAGTTCAATCCTATCAGCACCGGCAGCTTCCGCATTCATAGCCGACAAAACAGAATTAGCACAGACTTCGAATAACATTTCCAATATATTTATTATAATTACTAATTTACGATGGTAATCGGGTTAATACATCACGACTTCATCAATAAATAACCACGGCATTTTGCCGGCAGATAAGTGCCATTCAGGTAGTTGACTCAAGCCGTTAACTTTGATTCTTAAATATTTAGGACTGATTGGTTCAGCAAAAGAGAACTCGAATTTTTTAATTTTCATGCCGGGGGTGGATTTATCGGTATCATAAGAAACAGACTGTATAGCAGTATAATTACTGCCATCGTCTGATGTCAGCAGTTCTACACTTTTAGCGGCGAACACCCAAGCGTTCTGATCTATAAGGGTGTGTAAAAAAAGTGTTGTAAAAGGGTCGTTATTGTTTTCTATGTCGATGATTACATGGTCGTTATAAAATCCTATCCATTTGCCATCAGTAAATCTTTCCGACCCCAAAACACCATCAGCAATAGTAGCAACGCCATTGGCTGTATATTTATCGGTCGGATTTGGTGTTATGGTTATTTTTTTCCCTGTAAGTTTTGACGTAAATACTTCGGCAACAGCTACGGATTCTTTAACTTCACCTTTATAAACGGCGATAGCCTTAATAGTTTTACAGCCTTCTATCTCAAAAGGTTTTTCGAATAAAGGCGAGTTTATTGTTGGTTCTGAGCCATCAACAGTATAATGAATATCGGTGCCTTTGACATCGGATTCTATAGATACCGACAATTTGTTACCTTCAACAGGTGTTGTTGTAATTATAGGTTTATAGTTACCGTCGCAATAATTATAGCCGAGGCAGCCGAGTCTGATTTTCTGATTTTCTATTTTATTGCGGAAATTATACCAATCTTTTTTATCTTTAGGCGACCATACGGCTTCAGAGAGAGCAGACAGGCGAGGCAACAGCATATATTCGACGTGGTCTGGTGTTGAGATAAACTCTGTCCACAGGTTACATTGTCCGCCGAGTATTAGTTCAGCTTCGGCATTATTTAGTGCATCAGGGACGGGGTCAAAAGAGTAAGTTTTTCTCAATGGTACATAACCGCCGATAGACACAGGTTGAAATTCGGGGTCTGCTTGATAATAATCGAGGTAGCAAAAGTCGTTAGGTGTCATGATAACATGGTTACCGTGTTTAGCGGCTTCTATTCCGCCTATATTACCGCGCCACGACATTACGACTGATGTAGGGCTGACACCGCCTTCTAAGATTTCGTCCCAGCCTATCATTTTTTTATCGTGAGAGATGATATGTTTTTCAATTTCTTTCACCATCCAGCTTTGGAGTTCTTCTTCATTTTTCAGACCTTCGTCTTTCATTCTCTTTTGGCATCTTGGGCATTTTTCCCAATTTGTCTTATAAGCCTCGTCGCCGCCTATATGAATATATTCGCTTGGGAAGATTTCTATAACTTCGTCTATAACGTCTTTCAGGAAATCCAAAGTTTTGTCGTTGCCGGCGCATAAGATAGCCACAGGAGGCCAATAAGGTCCTATTTGAACGTAATAATCTTGATTTTTGACATCACAGCCGAACTCCGGATAAGCGGCGAGGATAGCCGATGAATGTCCGGGTAATTCGATTTCGGGTATGACTTCGATGTTGCGTTTTGCGGCATAATCGACAATTTTTTTCATATCATCTTTAGTATAATATCCGCCGTAGGTAGTCGGTTCGCCTTTTTCAGGTGGTAGACCTTCTGTCCATGGGACGTTACTTCTATCGACACGCCATGCGCCCACTTCGGTAAGTTTAGGATATTTATCTATTTGAATGCGCCAGCCGTGGTCATCAGTAAGATGCCAATGGAATTTGTTGATTTTATGAAGTGCTAATACATCAATATATTTTCTGATAAAGTCGGTGTCAAAAAAGTGGCGGCAAACATCTAAGTGGCTGCCGCGCCATGTAAAGCGTGGATAGTCAACAATTTTCAGGCAAGGTACCTCCATCGTAGTATGTACACCTGTTGAGGCATCAGGTGGTGCTAATTGGCATAAAGTTTGAAATCCGTAAAAAATGCCAGCTGTGGTTTTAGCAGAAACAACTATGTTGTTTTTGTTTACAGCAAGTTCATAGCCTTCTTCGCCAAGAATAGGGTCTAAATCATCACATAATTTAAAACAAATACTGTTCTTGTTTTCTATGGTCTCAGGTATTTTAGCTTCCAATCCAAGATACTTCTTATAATAATCTCTTATATATATGGCAGTTAAATCGGTTCTTAAAAAGCCATCAAAGCATAAAACAGTGTTTTCATCAATTGTGAAATGCCCTTTATGCAGTTCTGTACTGACGGGTTCGGGAATTACAGATATATTCGTAGTTTGTTTTGATTCACAGCTACAAATAATAATGATGATAATTAGAAAGGGAAGTAACAATTTTTTCATACTACTAAAAATTTAATTTATAAAATACATCTACATATAATCTGCAAATTTAAGATAAATTGCTAAATATCACACAAGGTTGCGAAAATTTATTTTACAATTTTGATGATGTGAGATATAATTGAAAAAATCGTGTACCTTTGCAAAAATTTTAACTATTTTAAAACTTAAATATCATGATTCAGCGTAAACAGACTTTATTTTTATTTCTATCAATTGTTTCTTTATTACTTATTGTTTTTACACCGATTGCAAAATATTATGGTGATTTTTCCTATACTTTAAAATTATTTTCATTTGAAGCCATGAGTGAGACTTTAGGCAAAGTGTTTTCGCCGATTTTTAATTTACCGTTAATAATAATATGGGCTTTATCCATATTGATAAGTTTTATAACAATATTTTTGTATAAGAAAAGATCTTTACAGATGAAGATGATAAGTATTGCAATAGGCTTAGTTATGGTTTTTATGTTGCTTATTTTCATATATTACACACCGAAAGTAGAGGCAACATTATCAGTTTCAACAGATTATGCGAAATGTATCGGTATTTATCTGCCGATAGTATCTTTTATTTTCTTGATACTTGCTTATAGAGGTGTTCGAAAAGACGATAAATTGGTGAAGTCGTTAGACAGGTTAAGATAAGTTTTCAGCTTTTATTCAAAAGCTGAAAACTATATGATTTTATGTGTAAGGGATAAAATTGTGGGCACAAAAAAATAAGGCACGCGAACAAAAATATGCCTTATCAATAATTATATAACACTAACAATATTTGTTTTTATCCTAAAGCGTTAGCTTTACGAGCTAATTTAGATTTCAGATTACCTGCTTTATTTTTATGGATAATATTTTTACTAACCATTTTATCTAACATAGAGCTTACTTTTGGAAGTTGAGCTGTTGCTTCTTCTTTGTCAGTAATCAATCTAAATTTTTTAACTGCATTACGCATTGTTTTTGCATAATACCTTCTGTAAACTCTTCTTTTTTCGGTTTGTCTGATTCTCTTTATCGCTGATTTATGATTTGCCATAACTTTAACAAAAAAATTTAAAACTGTAGTCCATAGCGGAATCGAACCGCTGTTACCAGGATGAAAACCTGACGTCCTAACCCCTAGACGAATGGACCATTTTTGGGTCTGAAACAAAGATGTTTCAGTATCAATGTTTCAGGTTGCAAAGATATAATATTTTTTTGAAATACATGCAAATTCGTGAAAAAAATTTTTATATTCTGCAATGTTTTGAATCTTAGTTGTTTAGGTGACAAGTTGTTTATAATTCTTTGTCTGCTTGGAACCTAAATCCCAATCTTTTGGCTGTTTTTATCTGCATATAATCTCGATATTGTAGGAATTGGTCGACAGGAAGTTCTTTATACATGTCATAATCCGGAACCAAAAGTCCGAAGTGCATAACATATTGTATTGCCGATTCCAAAATGTCTTTTGCATAATTTTCATTGAGTACGTTTACGCCATATCGATTTATGAACATTCCTATTTCTTTTTTACCTTCAACGTAGAAGTGTTTTTCTTGATTAACAAACAATCTTCCTATCAGGTATCCGATGTCATTAATTCTTCTATATTTTATGGAATCTGCAATATAATTATAAATAAGAATGGTTCCACATTGAGATCGCAATTTATTTTCGGTTACATAAGGCAGTTTCATAATTTCGTGGGCGCGAGGGAATTCAAAAACATTAGGGTGCAACATAAATACTATTATATCGCTACCAACAGTTATTTCAAATTCATATTCACCGTTTTTATCGCAATTGAGTTCTATTTGTAAATCATGGTTATGTTCATTATACTGTTCTTCAATTTTTTTTGCGGTTTTATAAAGCATTTTAAAAGCTTCGAGAGTTGAGTTAAATACTTTTTTTTCGTATCCGTAGATAGTTTCTATTTCATTAAAAAGTGTATTTTCGTCCATGATTTATTCAAATGTAAAGATAATATTAAATTGTTTTGACCTTAAAGCGTTTATGCTTGCGGTAGCGAAATTGTCGTCTATACCTTGACGTTTAAGCAAGTCGAAAGTTCCGAAAGCCATACGAAGTTCTACTCCGAGTTTAAACCAGAACATATAAAAGTCGAAGCCGGCACCTATAGTAAAATAGATGTCGTTAGGCGACAATTTTACTATTTGTTTGGCGTTCATTTCGTTACGTTTTTTTGAATTAGACAACAAGTCGTATTTATATTCTAAGCCTGTAATTACGTAAGGGCGGAAGTTATTTATTCGCATTGCCTTGTATTTCAACATAAAAGGCAGGTCTATAAAGACAGACTCTACATCATCTTTTACGATATGTGTTCCTTCAGCACCGTTTTTCACGGTTATGAAGTCGTGTCTTACTTCGCGCCACGAGAATGTCATACCCGGTACGACTCTTAAGTCGAGGTAATCGGTAAGTCTTAGGTTAGCTACAATTCCGACTGAGAAGCCGGGTGTAGGAACTGTCTGTATGTTTGAGTATTTTAACGAATCTACTATCGGCATCCAATATAATTCTTCTTGATAAGGATGCCATGAGTCTCGATAATCGTCTTCCGGACGTAATGTTAAGTACATCATATTTGCAGTCAGAGTAAAGCCGAAATGATAGGTTGCTTCATCATAATCTGCAAGGTTGATAGGTAACATTCGTTGCTTTTGGCATTGTCCCTGTTGGCAAATACTTAGCAACAAAACAATCCCCACAACGACTAAAAAGCCGTAATATTTATTTTTTGTATTCACGATATAGAAACGGTTGAAAAAAATTAATATTGTGATTACTGTAAAAATTTCTTCATTTTTTCTGACAGCTCTTGGCGTGATAAATATGCGATGCCGGGTTTTTCACAAACAAGTCCTCCGGCTAAATTAGAGATATTAGCCATTTTATTTACCGGCAATCCGGCAGCGAGGCACAAAGAAGCCACAGCAATTACCGTATCTCCGGCACCGGAAACATCTACAACATTACAGTTAATGGCAGGAATGATACAAATATTTTCATCACTCTGCATAACCATAAGTCCTTTATCTGCCATCGTAATCATCAGATTATTAATGTTATGCTCTGTCATAAAAGTCTTCATAGCAGGTTTTAATGCTTCGCTATCTTCAAAATCTGAAAGACAGAACTCTGAAAATTCTTTTAGATTAGGCTTAAACAGAAGTACATCATTATATCTGTCAAAGTTAGATTTTTTCGGGTCTACACAGATTGGAATATTATAAGTTTTAGACAGCTTAATAATTTTATCTATCACTTGAGCCGATAATACACCTTTATTATAATCTTGCAGTACAATGACATTGACTTTTTGTTGTGTCAACAAGTTACCAATATAGTCTGTCAATTGTTTTTCTTCATCAGCGAGTAAATCGAATTTATCTTCTTCGTCAATACGCAGCAATTGTTTGCCGTTTCCTATTATTCTGTTTTTTATGGTTGTCTTTCTATGTTTGCTGCTAATAAGTCCGGTGCAATTGATGTTTTTATCTTTCAGCATGTAGTGAACTTTGTTGGCAGCTTCATCGTTTCCGATTACAGAGCATAAAAACACTTGAGCGTTCAAAGATTTCATGTTAGTTGCAACATTTGCGGCACCGCCGAGGCAAAATTCCTGACCTCTTTTTTCCATCACAGGCACAGGAAATTCCGGTGATAATCGTGAGACATTTCCATAATGAAAAACGTCTAACATAACATCACCTACGACTATAGCTGCTATGTCGTCAAATACGGGAAGATTTGTCATAAATTATTTTAAGTTGGCTAAAACAGATTTTATTCTGCGGGCAGCCTCTATTAAATTTTCATTAGAAGTTGCGTAAGAAAGTCTTATGCAGTTTGGATTTCCGAAAGCAACGCCCGGAACACAGGCAACGAATACGTTATCAAGGATATACATACATAAATCTTTGCCGTCTTTTATTGTGGTTTTGCCATCGGATTTGCCATAAAAATAAGTTACATCCGGAAAAACGTAAAATGCGCCGTCAGGAATATTGGTTTTAACGCCGGGTATGTCATTAAGTAAGCCGAGTAGTAAATCTCTACGCTCTTTAAACTTTGCTACCATAATTTTCATTTCAGGCATTTCTTTTGGGTCGGCATTAAAAGCAACGACAGCAGCTTTTTGAGCTATAGAAGTTGTGCCTGACGTGATTTGTCCCTGTAATTTAGAACAAGCCTTTGCAATAGGCTGGATAGAAGCGGAAAAGCCAAGTCTCCAACCTGTCATGGCAAAGCCTTTGGATACGCCGTTTATGATAATCACTCTATCTTTAATGCTTTCAAATTGTGCAAAACATTCGTGTTTACCTTTAAAAATTATATGTTCATATATTTCATCGGAAAGCACAAAAACATTTTCATGTTTTTCGACTACTTTGGCGAGAGCTTCGAGTTCGTTTTTATCATAAACAGAGCCTGTTGGATTGCATGGCGAGTTAAGCATTATCAGCTTGGTCTTAGGTGTGATTGCTGCTTCTAATTGGTCGGCGGTGATTTTGAAATCGTGTTCAATGCCGGCTTTTACTAAAACCGGTGTGCCTTCAGCAAGTTTTACCAATTCGGAGTACGAAACCCAATAAGGACATGCTATCACAACTTCATCGCCCGGGTCTACCAAAGCAAGTAAAACATTTGCTATAGCCTGCTTCGCACCTGTGCTTACTACTATCTGTTCGGGTTTATATTCAACGCCGTTATCTCTTAATAATTTTTTGCATATAGCCTTGCGAAGCTCCATGATACCCGGAACTGCCGTATAATGAGTGAAATTCTCATTTATCGCTTTTATGGCTTCTTCTTTAATAAAAGCAGGTGTGTCAAAATCGGGTTCGCCAATACTTAAATTGATAACATCTTTACCTTCTTGCTTTAAAGCAGTACTCTTAGCACTCATGGCGAGAGTCGCAGATTCTTCTAAATTCAAAACTCTTTGTGAAATCATATTCTTATTTTTTAAAACCATTGCAAAAGTAAAACATTTTTATTTACTTTTGCGTTTTCTTTGAAAATTCTCTTTGATTAGAGCTATATCTTTGATTTACAATGAATAAAAGAATATTCGCAATTATTTTCCTGTCGTTATTATACAATTTTGCTATAGGACAACTCGTGTCGGTGACACAAAATTTTAAATACATTGTCAATATATCAAATAATATTAATGATAGTTGTGTGGCAAATATGTTAAATACATTATCTGTTGATGCCTCGGAAAGCATAAATAATACAAATTTTACCATATATTATACCGTTTCCGTTTCAGATTCATTATATCTTACTTGTAATAAGCCTGTTGGCTCAATATATTATTCTGGTTTTGACATCGCTGAATATCTTATGCCGAGTTATGCCGTAATAAATTGCGGAAATTTTAATGAAACAGTCTTTATTAAAGACAATATTGCTACTCATTCCTTTGAAAGACCTCGAAATGTTGACATGGCTAAGTGTAAATTTATCTATACGAAAAAAGATTTAGACGATTTTAATCAAGCAGTATACTTAATTCAACAGCAGAATGCAATTGCCGTTATTGCTGATACTTTGATATATCGTATCAATGATTTTATAGCAAAAAATCATCAAAATAATATAGATAATGCAATATTTAAGATATTTACAACATCACAAGTCGACTTTCTTAACAGCAGTTTTGCAAATATCAGAAAAGAAATTGATTTTGATGAAAGTTCAAAGATTGCAGAGAAGTTGCATACATTGCAGGCAAGAGCTAATGTCTTGAATTTCAGTGGAGAAATGACAAACAGCAATTGTAATGTGAAGACTTTATCCGAGAAATTTCTTGATAATTACCTTAAATGGGAAGAAACCTCAAATAGTTGTAATTATCTGTATAGCAATATGATAATGATGATGGGCAGTTTTGACGAAACTGAGCCGGATATTTTGTCCATACAATATCTTTTTGATGAAAATCAGGCAAAACTTTTTGTACAATC
>JALNXP010000279.1 GCA_023230285.1 Bacteroidales bacterium
GCACCTTTGATGTCGTCTTTCTGTCCCAATAACACTTCTATCCTTGTTCTATGGTGTTCTTCAAGAAAATTATTGTAAACATAATCCACCGACATCGCACATCCGGCAGAAACGACGAGGAAAAGAACAAGATACAATATTATACCTCTGCGATGCCTCAAAAAGAAATATACAACTAACACTATGGCAAAGACCACTCCAAGAAGAATATATTTATTGACAACCAAAGTCAAAACAGAAAGCACAATAATATATAATCCGAGTAATACAACCCAAACAGACAAGCCTTCTCTAAAGAGAGGAATAAAGAAAGATAAAAACACCAAAGCAGAACCTGCATCCGGCTCAAGCATTATAAGCCCTATCGGAATTAAAAACAATGCAAAAGCAATAACTTTATATTTTACCGGGCTTCGAGAAAATTCGTGGTCTCCAAGAAAACGTGAAAAAGCCATTGCCGTTGCAAACTTCGCAAATTCTGCCGGTTGAAAAGAAAACGGACCCATCTTTATCCAAGATTTTGCTCCGGAAACCTCATCACCAATAAGTAGCACCAACACTAAAGCAAAACAAATCAATCCATAAACTAAATATGATATACGCTGAAACAAATCACCGTCCATCAACAAAATTATGCCTGCAATAAAAATAGAAACAGCAATAAAAATAAGTTGCCGTCCGTAATTTGTATGAATATCAAAATGTATCTGTGTCATTTCGGGTCCACAAGTAGAAGAAAAAATATTCAACCATCCCATTATCACCAAAATGAAAAAGATAAAAACGGTAGTCTTATCAATATTACTTAAAATAGAACCTCTTCGTGCCATAATTAATTATCAATGAGTTTGGTATTTAAAACTTTTTCCTCTACATATTTTCTTTCTATTTCGCCTTTCAGATATTTCTCAATCAACAGCGAAGCCACCGGCGAAGCATAAGTACTGCCAAATCCGGCATTTTCGACAACTACGGCAATGGCAATTTTAGGGTCTTCAAGCGGAGCAAAAGCCATAAAAATTGCATGGTCTTTCCCTTTAGGGTTCTGAACAGTTCCTGTTTTACCACAAACATCTATTCCCTGAACTTTACCATACCAGCGAGCAGTGCCAATATCCACAACCTGCCGCATGCCTTCTTTAACAATAGCAAAATATTTTTCATCAACTTTGGCTCTGTGTATACTATCTGCAAACGGATAAATTGTATCCGTACCCGAAACTATCGCTCTCGCAAAATGCGGTTGTATATAATAACCATCATTGGCGATAGTAGCTGCAAGATTTGCCAACTGAATAGGAGTAACAAGCACTTCACCCTGACCTATTGACAAAGAGCGTATGGTACTTGCCTTCCAGCGGTTATTTTTGTAAACACTATTATAATATAATGAATTAGGAATTAAACCTGCTTTCCCATAACCAATATCCGATTTAAAAGACTGTCCTAATCCAAAACTATTTGCTATATCTGCCCATATATCAAGCCCTTCTGCCGGAGTAGGATATTTGTTTATTATTCCTTCAAAAACATTTCTGAAAAAAGGATTACACGACTCTCTTAATGCCGGTATCACCGAAAGCGGACTTTCGTGATGATGGGTACATTTTATTGGCGTAGCAGTAGGACCGGCGCAATAAAAACGTGTATGCTCCGTTATCACCTGAGTTTGCAAACCGGCCAAAGCATTAAACGTCTTAAACGTAGAACCCGGCGAATATTCTCCCATAACGGCACGATTAAGCAATGGTATGTTAACAGTATCCTCCACCAACTTCAAATAATTGGCAGACCTCGCTCTCCCCACCAATAAATTAGGGTCATAAGTCGGAGTTGATACCATCGCAAGAATACCACCCGTTTTAGGGTCTATCGCAACTATACTCCCACGCTTATATTTCATCAGCTGCTCTCCGTAAGTCTGTAAATCAATATCTAATTCAAGAATAATGTCATTCCCTTTTACAGCATTAACATCATGCACTCCGCCATCATAACACCCCATTTCTACATTGTGAACATTGACAAGAACATGTTTTTTGCCTTTTATGCCACGCAAATCATTCTCGTAAGTCTTTTCTATGCCACTTAAACCAACATAATCGCCCATCTTATAGTCCGGATGTTTTTTTAAAAAAGCTTCACTGGTCTCTCCAACATCTCCAAGCAGATGAGCACCTGAATGATATGGATACCCACGAACAGTACGCGGCTGTATTTCAATACCATCAAATTTATACAACGACTCCTCTATTCTCGCTATGTCCTCTTTGCCAACTTGCGAAACCAAAATCGACGATTTATATGAAGAATATTTTTTACATTTGTCGAATAAAATATTGAATGTCTCCTTATCTAAACCTACAAGCGCACAAAAAGCAGTAGTGTCAAAATCGGATTTTACCATCTTAGGCGTAACCAATATATCATAAACAGCTTCATTACACACTATCAACTTCCCATTCCTGTCGTAAATCGACCCTCGCCCCGGATATATGGTTTTCTCTTTAATAGAATTATTTTCAGAAAATAATTTATATGACTTGTTAATAATCTGTATCGAAAATAACTTCAGCAGCATCACTGCAAAAACTATAACAAATACAATTATTATTACATTTTTTCTGTTTTCAAATTTGTCTACCCGCATCTCAAAATCTATTAAGCAAATTTACACGAAATTTTTTAATCACACACCAACAAATAAAATTTTTCAGACAATTTTTTATATTTATAAAATGTATTAAAAACTTAGTGTACATTTGCATTATATTTCATTAAAAGATATAATCATGAAGTCCTCTAAAATAATATTAATGATAATTGTACTGATAGGTACAATATCCTCTTGTTCAAAACCTACTGATGAAGAAATTATTTCCAAAAATGTTAAAAATTTTGTTGAAACCATGTATACCGGAGATATGGACAAAGCAATGAACTATTGCACAGAGCCGGCAGCCGCTTCATTGGAGTTTTTAAAAACATTTATTAATGAAGATATAAAATTAATTATGGAAACTTCAAATCCTTCCGCAGAAATTATTTCTATAGACATAAACGAAGAAAAAACAGAAGCTGAAGTTGCCTG
>JALNXP010000280.1 GCA_023230285.1 Bacteroidales bacterium
TTATCACCGGAAACAGATATGTCGCCGTTGGATAGTTCTGTATAGTTGGGGTGTGTCGTATTGTTGGTGTGTATTGTATACGTTGCTGCTCCCATCACCCACTGTTCTGTGGCTGCAATATGATTAGCTGAAATCAGTGCGTTGCTGTCTTTTGTACAGGCTTTTACAGTCAGAGTATATTCGTAACCATCATTGCGTGAGACTGTTATGGGAATATCTATCGATTTTGTTTCGCCGGCATCGATATGAGGGAAATCCATATTTCCATCTTCTATGGTTTTACCTTCGCAAGATAAATTCCAATGTAGATAATAGCCGTCTAAGGAGATAAAGTCGTGTCTATTTATTATATTCAAAGAATATGGAGTGAACGCTACTGGCTGAAAATCAATATATTGATATACTTTTTTTACTTCTTGGATGTGTGGGTGCAGTGAGCGGTTTGCGGCTACGAGACCGTTGGCGCAGAAGTTGGAGTCGTTAGGTGTTCCGGCAAAGCCCATGTCGCCGCCATAAGCCCAGAAGTTGTTGCCGAGGCTGTCTTGTTTTGCGAAAGTCTGGTCTACCCAATCCCAGATAAAGCCGCCTTGCAGTTGGTCATATTGATAAATCAAATTCCAATAATCTTGCAAGTTGCCGACACTGTTTCCCATTGCGTGTGCATATTCGCACAAAATTAGCGGGCGGTTTTGCCGTGTGTTAACATATTGTCGCAAGAGCCAGATGCGTCCGTACATCGGGCAGTAGATGTCTGACATGCCTTTGTAGCCGCCGCCTTCGTATTGAGTGGGGCGCGAAGTGTCGAGTTCTTTCGCCATGTTGTATAATGTTTCAAAATGTTTACCATAGCCGGATTCATTGCCCATACTCCATGTTACGATGCAAGTGGTGTTGCGGTCGCGCAACATCATGCGTTGCATACGTTGGATAAAAGCCTGCTTCCAATCGGCATTGTTGGCAAGTGTGCCATCAGGGTGGTCTTCCATGCCATGACTCTCGATGTTGGCTTCGTCTATAATATAAAGTCCATATTCATCGCAGAGGTTGTACCATTCAGGGCGGTTAGGGTAGTGGCTGGTGCGTACAGCGTTGATATTGAATTGCTTCATCAGGCGGATGTCGTCTATCATTCCTTTCACGGTGATGGTACGTCCGGTGTGCATGTTATGCTCGTGGCGGTTGACACCTTTGAATAAAACAGCCTTGCCGTTGACTAACTGTTGTCCGTTTTTCATCTCTACAGTTCTGAAACCAAAACGGTGTACAAAACTTTCAGTTTGTTCATTATCAGCATTATATGTATTGACGACCAAGCGGTATAAATTAGGTGTTTCGGCATTCCACGGCAGAACATTTTCAAATAATTTATGAAAGTCGATGATGCTGTCGGCAGCCGATTGTAGCTTGATTTTTTTGCTCCACAGCAGCGAATGATTTTCATCTAAAATTTTCACTTCCACAGTTTGTCCTTGTTGTGGTTGATGAAATTTTATCTGTAATGTAAAATCGCCGGTTTTATAATTGTCGATGAGGGCTGCCGTTAACTTAAAGTCTTCGATGCGGCTTTTGGGTCGGGCGTATAAAAACACCTCACGCTCGATGCCGCTGTACTTCCAATAGTCTTGGTCTTCCAAATAAGAGCCGTCTGAGAAGCGAAATACTTGTACTGCCAATTTATTGTTTCCTTTTTTGACAAGGTTGGTGATGTTAAAGTGAGCTGCGAGGCGACTATCTTCGCTGTAGCCTGCCAACTCGCCGTTAACCCAGCAGTAGAAAGCGGATTCCACGCCTTCAAAGTCGATAAAAATGTCGCAGTTATTCCAATTGTTTGGTACAGTAAAATTTCTGACGTAGATGCCGACAGGGCTGTAGTCTGTTGGAACATAAGGCGGGTCAGCCGGAAAAGGGTAGCGGACGTCAGTGTATATTGGTGCATCAAAGCCTTGCAATTCCCAACTTCCGGGGACAATAATTGTGGTAAAGCCTTTGTTTTTGTTAGATGTTTTATAAAAATCTTCAGGGCAGGCGGCATAATTTTGTACATACATAAAATTCCATACACCATTTAAAGATATACGTCTTTCATTTTTTTCGTTTACATTAAAACGTGATGATGCCGGAAGTTTATCTTGTGTTAACGCAGCTGTTTCATTGATGAAAGGAGTAAAATGAGCAACAGTTTGTTCTCTATTTATCTCATTAATTAAAGGATTTTCCCATGGATGAGACACTGTCTGAGAATGTAATATGTTGATAAACAGTGCTGACAATAAAATAGTTGTTGTAATAATATTCTTCATAATTAGAGTAAGAACAGCAAAAGTTACTTGTAAATTTGTCTGTCGTTCAGAGCTTTTTGGAATTTCTTTGCGTTGACTTTATGTTGAGCATAGCTTTTTGCGAAGGCGTGACAGCCTGAAAAATCGTCTTTTGCGCAGAAGAACAGATATTCATGGTCTTCATAATCAAGGACTGCATCTATTGAAGCGACAGACGGTATCCAGATGGGTCCCGGTGGTAAGCCGGCGTATTTGTAAGTATTATAAGGAGAGTCGATATTTTTATGTCTGTTTAAAACGCGGCGGATATTTTCCTGATTTGCGATGTATACGAGGGTAGGGTCGGCTTCTAATCGCATGCGCTTTTGAAGTCTGTTCATATAAACTCCTGCAATGAGTTTTTTCTCATCATTTTTCTGTGTTTCTCTTTCAACAATAGATGCCAATGTTACAACTTCCTCTTTTGTTAATTTTACGTCATCAAATTTCTGTTCACGTTTTTTCCAAAACTTGTCGCTTTCTGTCCGCATTCTTTCCCAGAATTGTGATGCGTCTGTTGTCCAATAAAATTCGTATGTATTAGGTATTATCAGACAATAAGCGTTAGTTGTGTCGTATCCTAAAGATTTGATAAAAGCGGTGTCAAAATATTTTGCGATTAATGCTGCGGAATCTGCTTCCAACTGTTTTCCTACGCGAGAAGCTATTGTATAAGCATCGCGTGCGGGGTTAATTACAACGTTGACAGGTGTTTGTAGTGCTAAACTCAATATTGTAAGTACACGCTCGTTGCTCATGCCGTTTTCTAAA
>JALNXP010000281.1 GCA_023230285.1 Bacteroidales bacterium
ACAACTAAGTCTGCTTTTTTTATATTGGATGGTCGGTGACCTTTAAAAATAGTAATGCCAAGCTTTTTTAGCTTTTTAACTTCTGCATTCATTACCAGATCGGAACCTGATACTCTTTTTTTCATGACTAAACAGAATTTCGCTAGCGAACTCATGCTTATTCCGCCGATGCCTATAAAATGTATATGCTTTGATTTATTAATTAGAATTTTTCTTATCATACCAATATATATGAATAAAATGTGAAAAGTGTTTGATTTTTTATTGCTAGTATTATATAATTGTGTTAGAGATAAAGAAGGATGGTAAATTTTATGAAGATAAATGATATTCGTATTAGGATTGTGAATAAAGAAAATTCAAAAATAAAAGCAATTGCATCAATATCTGTTGAAGATTGTTTGGTTATTCATGACATTAAGGTTATTGAGACAGAAAATGGTCTAATACTTGCTATGCCTAGTAGAAGAACTCAGTATGGCGATTACAAAGACATTGTTCACCCATTAAATTCGGAAACAAGAGAATTGTTAAGTTCAGTTATTTTCGCTGCTTATGAAGAGGCAAAGGCAAAAGAATAATTACATAAAAAATACTGCCCATGATAGATACTTAAGTTATTGCATATTCTATTATTGGCAGTTTTTTTATGTCTTGTCTATTATTATAATTAATTTTGTTATTGTATTTTTTTGTAAATTGTTGTATAATTATAGTATAATTTATTTAGAGGTGAAATATGAGTTTGATTAAGGGTGTTTTTAAATATGCTTTAATACTTTGCTTATTGCTAGTTGGACTAGGTGTTGTGCTTGGTGCCGTTATGGTTTTTTTTCCTAGCGTGACGATATTTGGTTATAAGTATATTAGTTATTCCAATTCTGAACAATATATAAGTACTCTATCTACTACTGAGACTTTTGATAGCGTTTATATAGATGCAAAAGGTATAAATATCAGTATTTTGCCAGCTATTACGAGTGCTGTTTCCGTGGACAATGATATAAGTTTAAATGGGTTTTATAAAACTACAAGTGAACAAGATCCAGATAACCCAATTACCGTAACAGAGCCATATGTGGATACGCTTGAAGGTGGTGAAAAAGTTTTAACCTACAAAATTGAAATAGTATCAGGTTTAATTAACTTTGTTTCTAATTCAGTTAAAGTCTACATACCATTACAGTTTTCTAATATCTATACAAACGCAGATTCGACTGAACAAACTCTAATTGAGAATGAAAACAGGATTCCATTAAAAAATATTACTATTATTTCTGATAATGGAAATGTTTATATTGATGAAATTGAAGCGACTGATGAAAACTTGGATATTCAGGAAAAAATCACAATAGATGGTACTACTGGAAATGTTGCGATTAAAAATTGCTATGCATATGATGTAGATGTTACAACTACTACTGGTAGCATTTCATTAGGAGACATTTTATCAGATATTCCTGGCACAGAATTCAAAGGTGTTAAAAATAACTTAAACATAGAGAGCGAGAGAGGAAAAATCTATTTAAGTGAAGAAGTAAATATTGGCAAGAGTTGTAACATAACATCATATTTGTCAGAGATATTCCTTAACGACATTAAGGAAACATTTACATATGAAGGTGAAGCTGCCTACATACACATTGGTACAGTAACTGGAATAGTTGACATTGATTCTGATAATGCTAGAATAATAATACAAAAAGTAATTGGAACAGATGCAGAGGTTAGTGCTAATTTTGGCAAAAAATTATCATTTGATATCGAAGAAATTGATGCAAGTAATGTCGCTATAAGTACAGAAAGTGGCTCAATCCATATTGGTAAATTGAAAAGTAACTCAACTGATATAACTACGACTAGTGGTGCAGTAACAATTGATGATCTGTTGAGTGGTGTAAAAGTAACTACTGCGAGTGGTAATATTCATATTGTGCAATCTTCTATTCTTACAGAAGAAGGAAATGATGTATTCAATACTAGTTTACGTAGTTCATACTTAGATTTGGCTACGGCTAGTGGGACTATAAACTTGAACAACATTGTTGGTAGAGTTGATATTGATATAACCAATAATGGACTCGTATTTGCTAAATTTTTAGAAATAAATGCTAATAGTAATATTGTTGGTAAGAATGGTCAAATAAAAGTTGGACTTCCTATCGGTGTTTATCAATTAGAAACTAGTAGTAATAATTCCGTAAGCGTAGATGTTGTAAATGTTCAACATTTTACTACCAAGGCATTGACTGTAAATAATATTCAAGGTGCGGATGAGACTAGCTTTAAAGTGTCAATAACTGCTGATGGTGGACAAGTAATAGCTGTAAACACAATGAATTACTCTGCATAAGTATGCTGTTTCTCAAATCTATTAAAAGATGAAAAAGAAAACTACCTTTGATTTTAATCATTGGTAGTTTTTTATTAAGTGGATATTTTTTATAATGAAATGATATGTTTAATCTAGTGTATAACTTCTCCAAGAAGGATTGAAAGTGTATAATTGAGATACTCTGTGACCTTTGCGTTCTGCAAAATTGTCTGTTCTCACAACTAGTTTACTTATTTTTCTTCTAAAATTGGCGTCCAGTAACTTTTCTCCCAAAAGTATTTCATAACAATTCTTTAACTCAGTCAATGTAAAGTGAGTTGGTAATAAGTTGAAAACAATATCTGTGTATTCAATTTTGTTTTTAATTCGTTCCAGTGCATGATAAATAAATTCTGCGTGGTCAAAAGCGAGTGAGTTTTCCATTATATTAATTGATTTAGTTTCTTGAAGATTGTTTTTGTCTATGCTCACTTGAAATTTGTTTAATAATTGAATGTTGTCGCTTTTTAATTTTAAAGAAATGTTTTGTACCAAATGGTAGCCATTATCTAGAACTTCCTTTTCTGCTTCTTGATTTTCAATTTCTACATCGAACCATTCCCCACCTTCAAAATCTTGACTTGAATTGGTAAGTAAAAGGTAGCACACGCTAATGACACGAGTTCGCGGGTCACGACCTAGTCTACCGAATGTGAATAATTGTTCATAATAGTATGGAAAAGTACCAATTTTATTTTCTGCACAC
>JALNXP010000283.1 GCA_023230285.1 Bacteroidales bacterium
ATGGAGAGACCAGTCTTCTTCCGTTGCTGGTCGAATCGTTCCCAAAATTCTTCAGCGCCGACTTCTTTCATGTTTTCAGTGTAGCATGGCAATCTTGATTTCACAAGATTCTGTGGCTCAAGTACAATTAACTTCACAAAACTCCCAATATTCTGCCACGAAAGCTTTTTTCTTGGCAAAGAGACGCATTCGTTTCCATGCTTCCGTTCAATTCTCCGATTTTTTTTCCAAAGAAAAAAGCCCTTGGAAATCCAAGGGCTTTGCCAAAAAGAATTCGTCGCTTACTTTGCCGCCCCATCTGCATGACCGCTTTCTTTCCACAACTCGTCAGCGATCGGAGCCCACTGCTTTGCATATTCCGCACATTTCTCGCAGAGGTGATCGGCCGTTTCAGGACTTTGCAGATCAGTGGATTTGGCACCGGTCTCCGCAACCATCTTTTTGAGGAATCCGGGGTTTTCCAACATCGGGCAAGGCCGCAACATGTTTTTGTTGAACGCCTGATGATCATGGTAATCGTTGAACAACGGTTGCTTCAGCGCATCAAACAACGACATGTCTTTGATGTTTGCCGTACTGTAATGAATGAACACACAAGGCTCCACGTCACCGTTGGCGTTGATGTGCAGATAGTTCTTTCCTCCCGCAATGCATCCGCCGACATACTCGCCGTCATTCTGGAAATCCATCGGCATGATCTCGAGCGGATTCTCCTTCGTCCTGATCGAACGGATTCGGTGATAGATGGCCTTCCGTTGCTCGACAGAGGGCAACAATTCAAGAGACGCGTCGTTGCCAACGGGCATGTAATGGAAATACCAAGAGTACAGCACGCCCTTGTCCACCAACATCTGAAGGAACTTATCGGAGGTAACCGTTTCGATGTTCTTACTTGTATAACAGATCGAAGTGCCGAACAACAATTTGTGCTGCTTGAGCAGGTCCATCGCATGCATTACCTTCTCGAACGTTCCAGCCCCCCGGCGAGAGTCGTTCTCTTCCGCAAACCCTTCCACGGAAATAGCGAGCGTCAGGTTCTTCACGGCAAGCATGTCTTTGCAGAATTTCTCATCGACCAACGTACCGTTGGTAAACGCCATGAACTCGCATTCACTGTGTTTCTTGCACAGTTTGATGATATCATCTTTCCGTACAAGCGGTTCCCCGCCGGTGTACAGATAGAAATAAATCCCAAGTTTCTTTCCCTGCTCGATGATCGAATCCATCAACTCATAGGAAAGATTAAGCTTATGACCGTATTCGGCGGCCCAACATCCGGTACAACGAAGGTTGCATGCAGAGGTAGGATCCATCAACAGAACCCACGGGAAATTCGTATGGTACTCATCCCGAAGCTTGCGTGCCTGCGCCAGTCCTCGATAACCGGCCTCGTATGCAAGATTCGCAGCCAATGTGGTCAATATGTCTTCATCCACCTCATTGATGACCCGTACCCCATATTTAATCCATTTGGAATCGGAATCATCGATGAACCGAGAGAAGTTGTCGACGGCGTTCTTCCCCCGCCTTGTATACTTCGCATCCTCTTTGGTGGATGGCATGTATTTCTGCAATACCTTTACAAGGTCCTGAATTCCTGTTTCCGGATTCTTCTTTACATGATTGATCGCGAAATGCATTCCAGTACGAATGGCAGCGCGCGTTGCATTATCTTTCAAAGAAGGCATATTACACTCCTCATATTGCACACCAAGTATACCTAATAATCCAAGAAATAGCCAACCCCTTCGTCCAAAAGCTCGGTTTTTTCCTCATCGCAAAATCCTTTTTCTGTGAGGATTTACTCCAAAAGCTCCGGACTGTCCAATGATTCCTGGACAAAGCCGTTGCAAATGCGGGACTTCGCCTCCAAAATCCCCGATACATGAACGAAGCCGCCCTTTCAGGCGGCTCCGTTCCCTCTCGCAATGGGAGTGTGCTCACTCAACTTTCTCATTTGGACTTGAAAGCCGGTAAATTCTTCTCACCAGTTTCATGTCTTCATCCGAGGAATGAGACATGGCCAAGACGACATCAAGAGGAATCAGCTTTTGTTCCTCCTGAGAAGATCCGTCCCCCTGCCCCAAATCCACAGACACCTGTTCGCCAGTAGCCAAATATTCCACCGTAGTACCGAGAAACTTCGCGATTTTGCAAGCAGTCAGTACAGGCGGGTAAATATTTCGCGAACGCTGTGTGATCAGCAGAGGGTAACTCAACCCCAACTTCTCCGTGAGCGCTTTGATGGAAATACCAACACTTTTGCGTTGTTTGTCAAAACGTCCCCAGAATTCTTCTGCTCCAGCTTCTTTCATGTATACAGGTTTACCAAAAAAACTAGGTTTTGAAAAGTTATTTAACAAAAATCCACACGAGATTCGGTGAAAATTGACTTTTTCTGTAAAAAATCCATTTTTTCCTTTGGAAAAGAAAAAAGCCTTTTGTTTTTTTGGCGGACGATTGCGGCATTTTCACAAAAATGATATCTCATACATAATGAAGAAAACCAATGCGATGCGTATCCTTGAGTTGAAAGGAATACCATACGAAGTCGTTGCCTACGAATGGGACGAAGAACATTTGGATGCCGTACATGCCAGCAGGGAAGCAGGACTCCCCTTCGAACAGGTATTCAAGACGATTGTCCTGAAGGACTGCGACAATCAGGTGTTCGTTTTCTGTCTCCCCGCCGATTTTTCCATCAGCATGAAAAAAGTGAGAGAGATCACCGGCAGTAAAAGCATTGACTTGCTGAAAACGGACGATCTCCTTAAGACCACCGGTTACGTTCGCGGCGGATGTTCTCCCCTAGGCATGATCAAAAAATACCCGACGTACATCGAAGAGACCGCTCAACTGGAGCCATACATCTACGTCAGCGCAGGACAACGCGGATTGCAATTGAAACTCACGCCTGATGACCTGCTTCTGGCTTCCGAAGCTCAGTACCGAGACTTTACCATGGAGTAATTATCCTGACGTCCTTTTGAAAAACGGGGTCCTGACCAGCACGGCCTTACGGCGTTGCCCGTGGATTTCAATGGAAAGTTCGTCGCCAAATTTCAAACCGGT
>JALNXP010000037.1 GCA_023230285.1 Bacteroidales bacterium
AAATAAAAATCAAAGAAGCTCTCGGAACAGACTTTCCTGATGATGCAGAAGCTCAATTAGAAGGCGGCATCAAAGCTGTTTTCAAAAGCTGGAACGGCAAAAAAGCCATCTCTTATCGTAGAATAGAAGGCATTCCTGATGATTGGGGAACTGCCGTCAACGTTCAGGCTATGGTCTTCGGCAACATGGGCGACAACTCCGCTACCGGCGTTGCTTTCACCCGTAATCCGGCTACCGGCGAAAACCAATTCTATGGCGAATGGCTCATCAACGCTCAAGGCGAAGACGTAGTTGCAGGCATCAGAACGCCAAACCCTCTTAATGACGACACCAAAAACGAGCAAAACAAACATCTGCACTCAATGCAGGAGTTAATGCCCGAAACATATAAAGAACTCTGCGACATTCGCGACATTCTCGAACACAACTACCACGATATGCTTGACATAGAGTTTACTATTCAAGAAGGTAAACTTTATATGTTGCAGTGCCGTGTCGGTAAACGTACCGGCGTTGCTGCGCTGACGATGGCTCTCGATATGTTACACGAAAATATGATTAGCGACAAAGAAGTTGTAATGCGCCTCACTCCTGTTCAGTTAGACGAATTATTACACCCTATCTTAGACGCTGATGATGAGAAAAAACATAAAGTCATTGCTAAAGGTCTACCTGCAGGTCCCGGCGGTGCTGTAGGCAAAATAGCTTTCACAAGCGAAAAGGCAATGGAATACAATAAAGCTAAAGTAAACAACATCCTCGTACGCGAAGAGACCAACCCTGAAGACGTTGAAGGTATGCGTGCAGCTACCGGCATCTTGACAGCTCGCGGCGGTATGACTTCTCACGCTGCTCTTGTAGCTCGCGGCTGGGGTAAATGTTGTATCGTAGGCTGTGACGCCATAAAATTCAATGGCGACAACACTATCACCATCAATGGTGAAACCTTCAAAGAAGGTGATGTTATCAGCCTCAACGGTTCTAAAGGCTGGGTTTATGATGAAGCTATCAACATGATAGATGCTACAGAAAACCCACGTTTCCAAAAGTTTATGAAGATAGTCGACAAATACCGCACTATGGGCATCCGTACTAATGCCGACACTCCGGAAGATGCTCAAAATGCAGTAAACTTCGGTGCTGAAGGTATCGGTTTATTCCGCATAGAACACATGTTCTACGGGAAAAACAGCGAAGCTCCTTTAGCTAAATTACGTAATATGATTGTTGCCGGTTCTACAGAAGAACGTATCAAAGCTCTTGATGAATTAGAGCCGTACATCCGTGAAGCAGCTAAAGGCACTCTAAAAGTTTTGAACGGCAAACCATTGACCTTCAGACTTATGGATCCTCCTTTGCACGAATTTGTTCCGCAAACTGAAGATAAACAACGCGCTCTTGCCAAAGATAGAGGCATCTCTTATGAAGAGATAAAAAGACGTATCGACAACCTCCACGAAGTTAATCCTATGATGGGCTTACGCGGCGTGAGACTTGGCATCGTTTATCCGGAAATCACTGAAACACAGTTCCGTGCATTATTCGAAGCCACAGCAGAATTGATGGTCGAAGGCTTTGACCCGCACTTGGAAATCATGGTTCCTCTTACAGTGTCGGTAACAGAGCTGAAACATCAAAAAGCTATCGCCGACAGAGTTAAGAAAGCTACAGAAGAAAAGTTCAATGTAACTATCAACTATCTCTACGGAACTATGATTGAAATTCCGAGAGCTACTTTGGTTGCTGATGAAATTGCTGAAGTTGCAGAATTTTTCTCATTCGGAACCAACGACCTGACACAGATGACTTTCGGCTTCTCCCGCGATGATGTCAACGCTATCATCAATACTTATGTAGACGAAAAGATTTTACCTGCTGACCCGTTTAACACTTTGGATCAACACGGTGTAGGACAATTGGTAAAGATAGGTACAGAAAGAGGACGTTCTACACGTCCGAACCTGAAAGTCGGTGTTTGCGGCGAACATGGTGGCGACCCTGCTTCCGTTGAATTTTTCTTCAACACAGGTTTCACCTACGTTTCTTGCTCTCCGTTCAGAGTTCCTGTAGCTCGTCTTGCAGCTGCTCAAGCCGCTATAAAAAAGATGTAATTAATCTTAAAATATTAACAAAAAAGCCTGTTCAATCGACAGGCTTTTTTTATTGTCGTCATCTCTAAACAGACCTACTTAAAACAAAATTCGCCCGGTATAATGCCGACCTTAAAACTATCTAACAAAGTACCGTCAGCAGAATAGCGATATACATAGCCACGCTGAGTGTTATCAATAGCATCTGAAACATAAACTTCGGAAGTCGCCGGATCTACGGCTAAGCCATAAAAACCGCCAAATGAAGTCTGATACTGACTTTCAACAAAAATCTCAGGCATAGTCTCCGATTGAACCGGATGCCGGTATACATGCCTGTTCAGAAAATAAATTGTATCTCGGCTGCCGTTAATTTTAATTTCTGACGGAGAATCCTCAATATCAAACAAATAAGTCTTCAACACCATTCTCGTTTCAGCATCAATGCAAGTTAAGCCAGGAACATCTTGAATATATGGTGAGCCACTAAATCCCCCATCAGAAGCCACCCATATCTTGCCATATTTATCTAAAACCAAAGAATTTGGCTGTTTTATCACTTCTATAGAATCCACAACGGTATCTTGCTCTGTATCAATAACAAGTATTTTATTATCATAACTCCAACAACTTACAAAAACATACTTTCCATATTGAACCATCTGCTCTGTCGGGTGCTGATAAAATTGCGACTCGTGATTGTCGACCGAGATGCTGCCGATTATAGTATTTGTCTGCGGATTCACTATCGTAATCGCTTTTGCGTATAAATCAGTAATATAGGCTTTATTATCATTGACAAAATGAATATATCTCGGAGATGTCAAACCTGTTATTTTACCTACATATTCAAAAGAATTTACATTGATTATATACACTTTTCCGCTGTTGTTCATGACAATATAGCCCAAGCTATCTCTAATTGTCATAGATTGCGCAACATCACCCAAGGTCAAGCCATTAACTGTATAAAACACATCATTTATAACCTCATTAGTTTCCAAATCATAATACGAAAGTGAAGCATTGTCGTACATAAAGTTACCTTCATTAACGATAAATACGCCATTAAAAGGTTTGTATATTTCTGTTTGATGTTTCCACAACTCTTCATCGTGCATACATGAAGTAAACAGTAACACCATTGTTATAACTAACAGGCTTACAGTCGTTTTGACAAAATCCCAAAAAATATTGCTGCACGCAAACAACATTTTGTTCGGCAGCATTTTTTTAGATTCCGAATACGACTTGCAACAAGTAGTTTTGTTTTGGCATTGGTCGATACAAGATGGAATGATAGGTTTCATTAAACAGATTATATATTTTAAATTCTATTGACATGTCTATTTTCTTGAAGTTGAAGTCTTTACCTACGAACAGGTCGTTCATGAAATAAGGATACAGCCAGTCGCGGCGTGTAACATCGTTGCTCGAAGTTGTAAATCTCTCGCTATAAGAGTTATTCTGATAGGTTATATGAAAGCCACGATATGCCAGTTGCAGCATAGCGTTGCCGGAATGTAACGGAATGTAAACCAATTGTTTACCATAAGATTCATCACCCCAAGTCAGCACATCGCCATAGTTTTTTGCACTTGTATAAGCATAATTACCCAAAACTCTAATCCCGACTTTGCCAATTTTCCAATTCAAATCTATGGTAGCTTCTATTCCCTGCGACAGCACTCGCTTTATGTTCATAGGTTCCCAATAGCCTCTGAAGCTCGGTATCCAGATAATCCAGTTGTTTATATCGGAGCGATAAGCCGTAAGTTCTGATTTTAGCTTAAAATCATCTTTAACGAACTGATATTCAACGCCAAGTTCAAAACTAAAACCATTTTCCGGCAACAAATCCGGATTACCGCCGGGCTGCCAATATAAGTCATTTAATGTTGGTGCATGATAATTGCGAGCAATATTACCTTTAAACAGCAAATCGTGCTGTTTTAATATTTTAAAATCGAAGCCTAAGAACGGAATTAAGGGGACGAACACTCCGTCAATAAGTTCCTGTCGCAACATTAAATTCAGATTTAACCTGTTCCAAAAACTTTTTCTTAAAGATATAAAGCCTGACAGTTCGCTCCGGCTGACATCGTAGCCGGTGAATTTTATTGAGTCATAAGAGCATACATCATAATAATTAGCATTAAGGCTACATTCGACAGACCAATTATGTTTAAAATTATATGTAAAATCCGCATTATTAGCGAAACTATTAGTATTGCTTACGGAGAAGACCGCCGGCACAAGTCCTACTCCGCTGACATTGTTCATCAGCGTATAAATCAAATTTTTGTAGACATATCCACTTCTGATAGTCAACTTGTAATTGTCGCCATAATTGTTCCAATCAATAATGACTTTGTGGTCTACATCTGTCTGGTCGTTGAGATTGGAGTTATCAGGACCTTCATAGCTTGTAGCGCGCGGAATAGAGCGGTCTGCAAATTGTCCCCAATATTTAACAGAAACGACATTGTTTTCTGTCGGACGATAGTATATTTCCTGCAACATACCATAACGCGTGTAAGCCGCATTATCGTTGGTATCTATCGGGTTTTCAAAAGCTCCGGTTTCCGGATTTATGTTAACAATACCATGATTGACAAAAGTATAGTCGTTTTTTGAATAATTATGATAAAGGCGACTTCGGATTTGAACTTTTTTATTGCCCCACCCTATTTTCAGAAATTCGTCTAAAGTTTTGTAGCTGCCTACTGCTTGCAGGTATTTCAGGTTGAAAGTATCAGTCCAATCTATTGAATTATTGATATTTATAGAGCCGCCAAGTCCACCGCTATTGTCGGCGATAGAAGCTGTACCATGTTTTATGTTGATATTGTCAGCGATATAAACAGGTATCAGCGAAAAATCGACCATGCCGGTCATTGGCGAGTTGATATTCAGCCCATTCCATGTAACTTGCGTATGTGAGGCAGCTGTGCCGCGAAACGAAGCTGTTGCCAACGCTCCACGCCCATGGTTTTTAATGAAAACAGGCGTATTTTCCGACAACAAATCCGACAGCGACACGTTGACTTTCTCTTTCATGATTAAAGAATCTATGACAGTCTCTTTCATGCCGGCTTCTTCTTTCACAAAAATTCTGTCAGCTTTTATCTCAACCCCGGAAAGTGCATGCACAACAGTATCGGCATTGCTTTGTGCAATCAGAGTTTGACAAACACTCATCAGCAACAAAAATATAACTACTACACATTTGAATCCTGTTATTCGCACTATTTTATTAATCTTTTACAAATTTAAGCACCACATTATCTGTCTTTACAATATAAAATCCTGATTTAAAATCACTTATATTTATAGGAGTATTATCATAATTTTTCACAGTCATCATGCAGCGACCGGAAATATCATAAAATGATATATCTTTATTCAAAGCATTTTTCAAAACGATATAGTTATTTGCAGGATTCGGATACAGGCTTAACGATTGATTTAAGTCGTTGATACCTGGACAACTCTTTATCAAATAAGCAGTTACGGTTCTTGAGACATCAGAATTTGATTGCAAAGTTGCCGTCAGAGTTACAGTTCCATCTCCGGTAATATTCAGCATATTATGTTCTCCAATAGTTGCAATATCGGGAGAAACTGTCCAAACGACATCTTCATTTTCCATCAGTCGTCCTTGCGAAAAAGCGAAGACCTCAAGTTGATAAGATGAAGTGTTTATGGTATCAGGTAAATCTTTGATAATCAGCATTTCATCTACGCCGGTTATTGAATTATCCGGTTCTACATCAACAGCGCCTGTGATTTCCGTAGATATTTCGCCAAGCCATCCGGCATCGCCGAGCATAGCATTTTGCACTTTCACAAAGTGAATAGCATCTAAATCCACATAATTGCCGTATTCATCAACAGCCCAAGAAATATCGAAGGCATCACCGCCGGAATTTTCCTTTTCATCGGTATAAGGATTATCCGGAGTTGTGTACGGTGCACTACCTCTAAGCTGATTATCAGCATATCCGAAGCCTCTCTTATAAGATTTTATGTTAGCAGCATTATTTTTATTGATATTACCGGCGATATAAGAGCCGCTTACTTCATATTGCTCATCACTGATTTCCGGAAAAGAATCCGTCAGCAGATAATACGGCTGAAGATGAAATTCATTAGCATAAATAAAACCTTCGTTACCTTCGGAATCTAACCATGGAACATCAGCGGCGACATTCTGCTGCGGATTAATATATACGACCGAAAAATCTTTTACGGAAGACGAGAAAAAGTAGTCGCTACCGGCAAGTTCGTACCATGTATCATCAGGTTGTCCATTATTATTTTCATCTTTCATGACATATACGACAGCTGGTTCAGACCAGTCGTTTTGCGGATTTCCGAATATAGTAAAATCGACCCCGAAAGGATTGTCGGGGTCGTTTTCCACAGGATTATCAAAGGCGAAGACGACATAGCCACCAAAAGCGCCTAAAGACAGGCTGCCATTTATTCCGCCTATTAAAGTATTGACAGAACTTGGCACTCCCCACGGTGATGAGTTGATAAATTGACCGGGAGCCGGCTTGTATTCCCATACTTTCGCAATATATTGCGATTTAGCAAAAGTAGAGCTTAAAATTGTAAGCAGAGATAAAAGTATAAATCTTTTCATATTTTTAGTTTACTAAAACAACACGTTTGTTAATCCATTGATTATCAGTATATATTTTTACAAAATATACTCCTGACTTTTCCGAAGAGATGTCAAAACAATTTTTATTTTGAATATTATTTTCTTGATGCACCAAACGTCCTTGAATATCATAGACATACAAATCACAATTGTTGATATTATCGATATAAAATTTACCGGCAGATGGATTAGGATAGATGCCGATATTATTTTTGTTTGTTGCAAAAGACTGTACGCCAACGCCTTCATCTGTATTAATATAAATATTATCCAAGCAAAAATATGCAGGGGTATTCATACCGTAAGCACTTGCATCTGAAGATTCCAGATAGAAGCGCAATCCGGTTACTTTACCTAAGGAGCTAAGTTCCAACCATTGCCAATTGTCGACAACATAATCCAACGAATTGTCGTCGAATCTATAATCTGCGAGGTAAAATTCTATTTCATTGGTTTCATCACCATTTTCGTCTATACCGAAGACGACAATTTTAAACCAGTCGGGGTCATTACCTGTTTCGCCGCCGAACTTCTTTGAAAACGAATCGCCGTTAAGCATTGACAGATAAGGGTAAGTAGCATTAGTGACATAGCAGCCGTTCACGATAAAAGCCTCTTCGCCGGTGATATTTGCCTTGACAGAAATCGGGTCGTATGTACCGCTTGCCCAGTCCATGCTCACATAAGCGACACCGTAGTTAGTACCGCCATCTTCGCCGGCATCCATTCCGCCGCGAGTAAATGCGCTATACTGATTTTCGTAGCCGTAAGTAACATTATCTGTCATATTAGAATAAGCGAAGCCGCTCCACGAGCCGTAGCTTTGGTCGTAGCTGTTGATATATTCGACTATTCCGGATTGGAAACTGCCGCTACCGTCAGAGCCATTCCAATAAGAGTTATCGCCAAGTGTCAGGTCATTAAAATTCGACAAGCTGAACGGTTTGCCGGCGTTGATAACGCCTACAGCGTCCAAATCGAAGCCGCCGGAGGCAAAAGGTGTTGACCACGGGTCGTTTACTTTATGTCCTTGAGAATCATATCTTGCATACTCGTCATTAACACAACCGACTACATCAATAATTTTCACAAAGCGCACATTATTAACATCTAAATTAGCTTCGCCGGCGACATCGTCTAAATCGAAAGGTGTGCCATAACCCTGACGGTATTTACCGGCTAAGTTATGCAGGTTGGTCGGGTCTAAAGAGCCGTAGGTATCTACTTGCGGTGCTTCGGGAGTAAGAGACACAGCAGGGAATCTCACAAAGTTAACTCCATCGGAGCTGACTTCAACAAAGGCTAGTTCGAGTAATCTATCGTCGAAGCCATTTTCGAACACAGCAAAATCGAAGCCGTCACCGTTGACAATCGGGCGGTCGAAAGTGATAACAGCCTCACCTGCATCGCCGAGGCTGACGACATCCATAGAAGATTCCTGCGCTATTCCGAGTGCGATAGCCGGATAGCCGAAAGATGCCAAAGTTGTAGGATTAGAAATGTCGGTAAAGCCACGTGTAAGCTGAATACCATCACCCCAAGTAACAAAATCAGAAGAGCTAAAATGAATAGCTGTTGATCCTTCTTGACCGGCAGCAGGCGGATACGGACCTTGTGCAAAGACATTTCCTGCGAAAATTGACAGAAAAGCTACCATAACAATTTTAAATCTCATAATAAAAAATTAAAAAGTTAATAAATGGCAGCTAAGGATAATGAGTAAGAATATTCTTTTTGAGAGGAATATTCGATGGCTCTTTCACCCGAAAGCTACATGAACGAAGTATGCGGCAGGTCTTCTGACTTATTCCGAAGCCGCTTTGCCTTCCCATCTGTCGACAGTGGCTTGTAAATTAGCGGTTTCATTAAGGAAATCACAGCTACGGGGATAGTTTTGGTTTTGCACCAAATTCCCTTTTAATCGGTAAAGAACCGGATACTAAAAGTGGGACGTACTGGGCTCGAACCAGTGACCTCTGCCGTGTGAAGGCAGCGCTCTGAACCAACTGGGCTAACGTCCCTTATCGGGAGTGCAAAAGTACAAATTTTTTATAATAAAAAAGGAATTATAATAAATTGTTTTTTGATAATAAATTTCGTAGATTCATTAGCAAGTGCGAAAATACAATAAAGATTTCTTCTTTTACTTTTTTATGATTAGAAAAGTAACAAAAAAGTCTTCCGCTGCGTCAAAACCACATCAGCCAAGGCGGGTCTGCATTGTTGCTTTGCAACAATTTCGGGTTTGCCTTATCAGTTTATAAATTCTCTGACATGAAACCGAAGGGGTCACATATCTATAGCCTGAAATTTGTGACACAGCTGCCAACGACCCCGAAGGGGTCACATGTTTGTAATTGATAAACAGCAATTTTGCCATAAACATGCTTTGTTCCGTCAGGGACAATAGCTTGATAGAATAGAATGAATCATGTAAAACAGCGTGCCGTAGGTACGCACCTATTGATGATTTTTTATTTGAACTTACAAACTTACTTTATTTTATACATGTTTTATTCATAAAAAAAGAATAATTTTGCAGCAAAAATTAATCTTAATTATTATGATAAAATATTCGGATATAATATCGGCACAGTCTACGTTAGACGGTATTATCAAGGTTACAAATCTTTTGCCATCGAAATCGTTTTCACAAATGTCGGGTGCAAATGTGTTTTTGAAGTTAGAAAATTTACAGACAACCGGAGCTTTTAAAGTTAGAGGTGCATATAACAAAATAGCCAATTTGCCTAAAGAAGATACAAAAAACGGTGTGGTGGCAGCTTCAGCCGGCAACCATGCTCAGGGTGTAGCTTTTGCTTCCACACATCAGGGATTAAAAAGCACTATTTTTATGCCGGTATTTACACCGCCTTTAAAAGTTATAGCAACTAAAAGTTATGGTGCCGATGTAGTTCTTTCAGGTGAAACTTTCGATGATGCGTTCGCAGCTTCGCAGGTTTTTTGCAACGAACATAAAGCCTCTTATATACACCCTTTCAACGACCCGATGATAATAGCCGGTCAAGGAACAATAGGATTAGAAATTTATAATCAGTGTCCCAAAGTTGATGCAGTAGTAGTCCCTATTGGCGGCGGCGGACTGATAGCCGGTATTGCATTGGCTATCAAGAATATAAATCCGAAAATCAAGGTTATTGGTGTACAGGCTGCCGGTGCTCCTTCCATGCTAAAGTCTATAGCCGAGAAGAAAATTATAACACTCCCTTCAGTGCATACTATCGCTGACGGTATTGCCGTTAAAACTCCTGGAAGTATGACTTTCGACATAGTTGAAAAATATGTTGATGAGTTGGTGACAGTAACAGATACAGAAATAGCACATACAGCTTATCTTCTGCTGCAGCGTTGCAAAATATTGGCAGAACCTGCCGGCGTTACTTCCGTAGCAGCTGTCTTGTTTAAAAAATGTGATTTCGCCGGTAAAAATGTAGTTCCTGTCGTCAGCGGCGGTAATATCAACATGCAACTTTTAGAGCAAATAGTAGAAAAAGGTATGATGGAAGAAGGGCTTAGAGCTACTATACAGATAATAATGCCGGACCAATCGGGAGAACTGAAAAAATTACTTGACATTTTACAGAGTATGAAAGCTAATGTCGTAAACATTTTACATGAAAGGTCAAATGTTTCTATACCAATAGGTTATGTGTTGGTTAATATCAGCTTTGGACTTCAAGACAAATCGCAATTAGATCTTATTGTTGATAAAATCAAGGAAAGAGGTTTATCTGTAAAAGTGATTAAATAAAAAAAAGAGCCGTACGGCTCTTTTTTTTATACAGAGGTATACAACAGAGATGTTATTTTACCACTATTTTATAAGTTTCATTTCCTGCTTCAGAGTTCATACGCACGAAGTAAAATCCTGATTTATACTTGTCGGTATGTATAACTGTTGAATTTACATCTATATTTTTTTGGCTCATCATAACGTGTCCGAAGATGTCTGTTATCTCTATAGAAGAAATGTGACTGCCTTTAATATTAAGTTCATCATACACAGGATTAGGGTATACACATGTTTTTGTGCCGTCAAATTCAGTTAAGGCTATATGTTCACATCCTGTGCCATCTCCAACTATAGGAGTAGAATTACCACTTGATACCCATTTACATACGTTCCAACCTTTATCTGTAGCTATTGTTGTTGTGCTTGTACTTTGCCCCGGATTTCCGGGGAAATATATGGTTTTTAAATACAGTAATCCGTTAGTTTCAGTATTCAATCCCATATAAAGACTATCCAAAGCACATGCTTCCATGAGGTTTCCTTCGCAATATACTAAAAAGAGGCTTGTACAACCATCTACCAAAAGAGAAGTCATGCCATTATTGCGACAATAAAGACGAGCTAAATTTGGTAAATTTCGCACATCTAAATTCTCAATATTATTATCTTCCAGATATAGTTTTTGCAACATAAAATTTTGTGAAACATCGATTGAGGACAATTGGTCACCTTCTAATTCCAACCACATGAGGTCTGCCATTTGTGTCGGGTCACAACCTGTGATATTGGAGCCGTTTTTAATCGAATAAAACTTATACAAGTTGCCATAAAATTTTATTTCGTCAGTAATAGGTGTCACGTAAGTATCACCTATCCAGTTGGCTGAAGTGTTGGTGAATACCATGTATGAACCATCTCCGAGATCTAACCACACTTTGTTGGTTCCGATAGTTTGTAAATCGAAGCATATTTCAGCACCCGGCGTTACGGTTAATGTTAAATAAGGTGTGCCGGCTGGCGGAACATCTTGAGCATTAGCAATATTACAAAAAGATGATAAAATTAAGACAAGAGCAAAGTAAAGTGATTTTTTCATGACGTTTAAGTATTAAAATTCATTTGGCAAAGATATACAAATATATTAAATGCCTAAATTTATTATATGAAACAATTTATTAATACGTATATTTTACGATTTCAGTAAATATATTTGGCTATTAATTCAAAAGTTTGCTGTAACTTTGTAAACTGTATTTTATATTAATAATGTCGGAAGTTAATGTCTCGAAATATCTATCACAAAAATATTCTCTACCCTCTTATGCTATTGCTATACTGCGGATTAGCAACTCAGTCTGTTTCACAACCCTGCAAACTGAAAATAGAGGTGCTGTCGGATAGTTGCTCATCGGATTCTCTGTATTTACAACATTTTGAAAATAATGATTTTGTGAACTTTATGACTGTGAAATGCCGACAACATACTGTCTTTCAGCAACAACAGCCAATAGTACCGGGGCTTTATCTGCTGACTACCGATTCAATAATGTTAACAGAAATCCTAATTTCTGACACTTTGCATCAAAAGTTCAAAATCATATTGCAAAAAGATAGTGTTTCATTTGAAAACAGTGATGAAAATAATGCTAATATTGCCTACCATCACAAGCTACAGAACACTGATTATCAAATGAGTATATTAGAGCAACAGTTTTATGAGACCAGCAGTGCTTTTATTTCCGAACAAGATAAAAAAGCCAAGATGGATTCCTTAAAGATATTAGCGAGAACTAAAATGCAGAAGATAGAAATTTACAAACAAAATATTTCGCAGCAATTTCCTAATGCCCTCATTACTTCATTATTACATGCGACAACTGAAATTCCGGAGCCTCCGAGCTATGTATATCAGAATCAGATTTTGATGATACAATATGAGATGGAACATTTTTTTGACGTTTACCCTTTTGAAGACGAGCGACTGCTGAATACGCCAATAGCGTTCAATAAGTTCCGGCAATATGCCGTCATGTTATATAAAGCCGGCGACATTCTGCCGGATTCTTTAGTCGATAGAATTTTGGATAAAGCTCAAGTATCTGAAAAAACATACAACACACTTTTCAATATATGGCAAGATGTTATTGGCGATATTTCATCTCCATTTTGGACAGAAGATGTTTATATTGAAATGCTTAAGCATACAATACAGTATGATAAATTAGATGCGTTGCAAACCCAGTTTTATAAATTTCAGCTATCACGCTTCGACAAAAACAGAAAAGGAAGTCTAATTTCCGATTTTGCAATAGTACTGCCGGATAGCACAAAGACCAATATCTATTCCATTGAAGGTGAATATATTCTGCTGTATTTTCAAAATACTGATTGTCCGACATGTGTAGAAGTGTGTCGAAAATTAGATGAAATAGAAACTTTAAACCAAGCTATCAAACAAGGTAAAATTAAAGTTATCACCGTATATTTCGAAAAAGACAAAGAAGTATGGCAGCATTATATAAAAGAAAATGCTAATCATAAGTATATTAACACATGGAACTACAACAACGAGATTGAAGCAAAAGGATTATTCGACCTCAGCATTATTCCTTATATGTTTTTGTTGGATAAAGACAAACGCGTTATAGAAAAAGACATTAGTGTTGAAGACATAAAAGATTTTTTAGACAAGCTATAAATTTAAGATTATAAATATGAACGAAGACATAACATTTACATCAGATGCTGACAAATCAATACGTTATGCTGAAATAATTCCACAAATAAAGCATTTAATATCCGGTGAGACGAACTTAATTGCCAATTTGTCTAACATAACCGCTGTTTTAAAATCTGTTTTTAACTTTTATTGGGTTGGCTTTTATTTAGTTGACGGCACTCAATTAGTATTAGGTCCTTTTCAAGGCACCTTAGCGTGTACAAGGATACCCAAAGGCAGAGGTGTCTGTGGCGTTTCATGGGAGAAAAAAGAAACTCTTATAGTTCCTGATGTTTTAAAATTCGCCGGACATATTGCTTGCAGTTCTTTATCAAAATCGGAAATAGTAGTGCCGATGATACAAAATGATGATGTTATAGGTGTTCTTGATGTTGATAGCGAGCATCTTGCAACCTTCGACACTACAGATGCAAAATATCTAAAAGAGATTGTGGATATAATAATCTCGAACAAATAATCACATAATCAGATGGTAATAAAGATAGATTAGTGTTCTACCCATATTAATTCATTTTCATTATATCCTCTTTCACGGATTCTTTGAAGAAGGTAATCTAAATCTGTGCTTTCCATT
>JALNXP010000284.1 GCA_023230285.1 Bacteroidales bacterium
CAATTATTATATTCTATGAAAGAACATGATATCATTATATGCTTAGGAAGTTCCTGCTTTATGAGGGGAAACAAGCAGACCACGGAAGTGATTAAAAATTACGTTAAACAAAACAAACTTTCTGCAAAAATAGAATTTAAAGGGCAGTTATGTTCCTCTCTATGTAGCAAAGGGCCTATAGTGATTATCGACAAACATACTTATGAAAATGTTACTAAAGATAACATTGTAGAGTTATTGGATAAGACCATAAAAACTTAGTCATATTTATTAACAATTAAAAAGCAAATCAGATGCCACCTCTAATCAGCATAGACAAAGACAAATGCAAATTATGTTATTCTTGCGTGCGTACCTGCCCCGCAAAGGCGATACGTGTTCAAAACGGCGTATTTGACATTTTGGAAGATTTGTGCATCAACTGTGGCAGTTGCACTACAGTATGTTTTCAAAATGCTATTATAGTCAAGAGTGCTAAAGAGTCGGTAAAAGAACTGCTAAAAAAGCGCAAAGATGTCATAGCCATTGTAGCTCCAAGCATTTCCGGCGAATTTTCCGACATCACCGACTACAGAAGTTTTGTCGGCATGTTTAAGTCGTTAGGCTTTGCACATGTAAATGAGATATCCTTTGGTGCCGACCTTGTAGCTCTGCAATATCTAAAACTGTTACAGAATTTTAAAGGCAAGTACTATATTTCTTCCTATTGTCCGGCTGTAATTTATTATATTGAGAAATATTATCCCGAGTTAATAAACAACCTCGCTCCGATAGTCACGCCGGCTGTTGCCACCGCAAAAGTTTTACATAAAATTCATGGTTATGGTGTTCCTATTGTCCTCATCACGCCATGCTTTGCTGCAAAACGCGAATCAGACATCAACAGGCAACGCGATTCTGTAATCAACTATGTACTTTCATTCCAAGAAATACGTGAAATGTTTGCAGAAGCCAACATTACCGAAAATTCGGTATCTTATTCCGAATTTGACCCTCCTATAGCTTACAAAGGTTCGCTGTTCCCAATCAGCAGAGGAATACTGCAAGCTGTCGACATCAACGAAGATTTATTGACAGGAAGAATTTTATGCACAACAGGAAGAGACAATTTCATCTCCGTCATTCAAGAATTTAAAGCACATGTAGAAATAAAACAACATTTAGACCTACTCTATTGTGACGGCTGTATAATGGGACCCGGAATGTCAAAAGGCGGCGGCAAATACCTAAGACGCTCATTAGTAATTAATTACGTTGAAAAACGCTTGAAAAACTTCGTCAGAGAACAATGGGAAAGCGAAATTAAAGAATATTCTGCATTAGATTTGTCAAGAACTTTTAACACCAACGACAACCAAAAGACTGTTTCTCCGGATGAGAATGTCATAAAGAGCATTCTACATAAATTAGGGAAAAGCACCAAAGAAGAAATAATAGGTTGCAGCGCATGCGGCTACGAAAACTGCAAAGAATTTGCAAAATTCATTTACTTCGGATATGCTTCACCGGAAATGTGCCGACAATATGTTTATGAAAAGATGCGTACATCAGTAGAAAAACTTGCCTTTACAAACGAAGAATTATCGAATACAAAAGCTAAATTGATAGCATCCGAGCAAAAAGCAAGAGCCGAAGAAGCCATGGCAGAAGAAGTCTCAGACTCGCTACGCTCTATGCTGAAAAAAATACCGCTGTCTATAGTTATGGTTGATAAAAACATGAAAATCATTCAGACTAATCAGCCTTTTATCAACATGTTTGCAGACAAACGACTGTCGCCTGAAGATATTATAGGCAGAAGCATCACGGATTATTTACCTTTCTGTAAATTGTTTGAAAATCTTTTTTCTTCAGAAACAGACAGTTTAAAACGCTACTACGAGTACAATGATAAGATTTACAGCATCAACGTATTCAATATTCAAAAAGATGAGATAGCAGGAGCCATCATCAACGACATGAGCAATCCGGAAATTTTAAAGACGGAAGTAATAGAAAAAGCGCAGAACATCATAAAAGAAAATATGGAGACAGTGCAGCAAGTTGCATATTTATTAGGCGAAAGTACAGCAAAAACAGAGCAGATGCTGCATTCTATAATTCGTTCACATGAATTAGGCAGTAAAAAAGACCCAAATGGATGAGAGTATATACATAGAAATCAATTGCAAGCAATACAACTGTAAAGACAATGTTGTATGTGGCGATGTGTTTCTTTCTAATCGTATAGACTCCGAATGTCGTGTATTAGCAGTGCTGTCAGATGGCATGGGGTCAGGCATCAAAGCCGGCGTTCTTGCCATGCTGACATCTTCGATGGCACTAAACTTTGTCAAAGAGCATAGAAGCATACGGGAAACCGCAGAAATCATCATGGATACGCTGCCGGTGTGCTCCGAAAGAAATATCAGCTATTCCACATTCACAATAGTTGACATCGACTTTGATTATACCGTTCATATAGTAGAATATGACAATCCTTCGTGCATAATTATGCGCGGCGGTAATATATTTACTCCAAGATGGGAACAAATAGAGCTTTCGGGAGAAAAGCATAAAGATAAAGTTATCAACATCTGTCAATTTCAAGCGCAAATAGAAGACCGCATCATTATTATGACTGACGGCGTGGTGCAATCAGGTATGGGCAGTTTGAACCACCCTTTCGGCTGGGGACATGATGAGGTAGAGCTATTTATCAAAAAAACAATAAAGAGAAATGTCCATATCTCTGCAAGTGAACTTTCGGGTAATATTGTCAACGAGGCAGTAAATTTTTACGACCTTGGCACAGCCTCCGATGACACAAGCAGTGCCGTTATATATTTCAGATTACCTCGGGAGCTGTTAGTTTGTACAGGTCCACCTTATAGAAAAGAATACGACCACGAGTTTTCTAAAAAATTCAAAGACTTTCAGGGCAAAAAAATAATTTGTGGCGGCACCACCATTGACATCATCACCCGTCATTTAGGCTTAAACTATTTTATAGACACGGAAG
>JALNXP010000285.1 GCA_023230285.1 Bacteroidales bacterium
AACATTGGAAACTATCTCTTCCAAAGCCAAATCCATCTGCATAGATAAATCTGCCGGCAAGTTGATGTCTTGACTTATCTCTTCGATAAAAACATGTAACTTATTGATTTCCTCAATGTTATTATCAATGATGATAGTTCTGTTCAGCATTTTAATAATTTTAAAATTAATGACTAAAAGTGTTAAATCATCGGATTGTGGCGCATCTAAAACGTGGGTGTGAACACTATCGATGATACTCTCGATTATTTTTTTGGAAGAATCGGTTTCGATTTCATGCAGGCAATTCATAATACGTTCTTGTCCAAACAGTTCAGCATCTTTATTCTCGGCTTCGGATAATCCGTCTGTATATAAAAATATTGTCGTATCGGAAGGAATATCAGTATCTTGTCCTTCAAATTGGAAGTCGTGAAATACACCGATAGGCAGGTTCGGGATGACGGATAATTCGGTTGGAATATGGTTTTGTATCAGCACAGGAGCGTCGTGACCGGCATTGCAATAGCGTAAATGACCGCTTGCGAGGTCTAAAATGCCGATAAACATAGTGACGAACATGTTGGATTCGTTATTTTCGGAAATTGTATTGTTGAGAGATTGTGCTATTTTTTCAGGGTCATTGAGCTGAACAGCCACAGAACGGAACAGGCTTCGGGTTACCGCCATGAATAAAGAGGCAGGAACGCCCTTGCCTGACACATCGCCTATTGTAAAAAACAAACGATTTTTATCAATAAAAAAGTCATATAAGTCGCCGCCGACTTCTTTAGCAGGATTCAAAACAGCATATAAGTCAACATCGTTTCTGTTAGGAAATGGCGGAAAAATTTTGGGTATCATGCTCATCTGGATTTCATGAGCGATACGTAGCTCGCTCTCTATCTTCTCTTTAGCTACTGTGGCCTGTTGCAAATTTGCCATATATTCTTTCAAATCATGTTGCATATTTTGAAAAGCGTCATGCAAATCTTTCATCTCATCTTCCGATTTAATGTATGGAAGTCGGGCATCAAGATTGCCAGCAGCAATTTCATTGGCAGAAATGGCAAACGAATGCAGCGGCTTCGTCAACTTTCTGATAATCAGATAACAAAAGACAAATATCAATAATAATCCGGTGATACATATCCATATCAAAACATTTCTATTATGATTTAACTCGGCAAAGACCTCGTCATAAGGGCAGACCATGCCAATCGACCAGCTGATGCGTGGAATTGGTGCATAGAAAATGTACGATTTTTCACCATTGATTTTCGCCATTTGCATAGAAGTATGTCCATCAACCATATCTTGCCCGACAGCTCTAATCACATCTTGTCCTTTTTCAATTGCAATCGCAAAAATGCTCTCATTTAAAATCAACTTTTTATCATAATGAATGATATAAGTTCCACCGCGTCCTATGACGAAAGTGTAAGCATGCGGATATGGCTTAATGCTGTTGACTAAATCGCTGAACCAGTCTAAAGAAATGTCGCAAGTGAAAATCCCTACAAAATTGCCATCATTATTGTACATTGGAACCGAATAAGTTGTCATTATTACGCTACCGCCACCTTCATCATAATAAGGCTCCGACCAATAAGGCTTTTGTAATAATTTCGGAATCAAATACCAATCCATGCCGAAATAATCATACTCTGCATTACCAAGCTGCTTTGATATGATAGAATCACCGGAACGATATGAAAACGGAGAAAAATAATGACCTCTGTCTTCAAAATAATCAGGCTCAAAAGCGATAGCGCTACCATAAACAATAGGATTGTTTTTTACAATTTCAGATGTGATGGAGTATAGAGAATCAATGGAAATCCCTTGATTTAAGATGATTTTTGAAAAATTATTCGGAATTTGCTCTACTTGCAGCAACACTTTTTCAATTTCAAGGTTGGAAACATCTAATGTCTTCATCGACTTCTCTTTGGTCTGTTTATCAATAGATTGATATGATTTTTGAAAATAAAACACAGATGTCACAATAAAAAACACGCCAACAATAAGCAGTACAAAGAAGCTGAAACGTGCAGCAAACGATTTGTTTATATGTTTAATCAATTTCATTGTCGGTTAATTTAATGAAGGAACAAAATCCTGATATTCGATATTATGTTTTATGAAACCATTGCGAAGCAGCATATCGTTGGCACGTTTAAACATCTCCGGCTTTAACTGATAACTTGGAGCATTTGTTTCTTTGTCAACCATAGCATCTAAAATCTTCTGCAGCATCCATGCTTGTTGAGCTTTGCTGATAGGAATGTTATCTTTTTCCATTATTTTGTATACTATTTCCAATGTTTCATCCGGATTATTTCGTGCATATTCCCAACCTTTTTTGCTTGCCTCGGCAAATAATTTTAAATCCGATTTTCTGCTTTCATAAACGTCACGAAGACAGAATAAGCCATCTTCAGGAATGTTATATTCTTCGTAATCAGACAGATGGAAGCAATTATCTTTTGTTATCCTTTTTCCGCAATTAATTAATTGAAAATACTCGTTGTAATACATAGATAATATAGCATCAACGGCGTTGCTGGTAAACACAGATATACCGGAATTAAAAAACACCCATTCAATTTTATGATTATTATCGTTTGACATACACATTGCCAACTGACAAAAACCGCTTTTCCATCCACCGATTTTTTTACCTTCCAACTGCTCTAATGACGTATATTGCGGTTGAGCAACAATAACTAACATGCTGTTTTGAAAAAACTGCATAACATTCACGATGTCAAGTCCTTGATCTTTTATTATCATGGCATCTAAAAGCTGTAAAGTGACGATGTCGGATTGTCCGGTTTTCAATTTGTTGAAAACAGAACTTGAAGTAGAAGGGTGAACAATCTCAACGTCCAAGCCTGCTTCTTTATAAAAACCTTTTTCCTGAGCGACATAATAACCTGCAAATTGTGCTTGCGCTATCCATTGTGGCGAAAAAACAATTTTTTGTGCCAAAGCAGGAAAGGATACGTCAAA
>JALNXP010000286.1 GCA_023230285.1 Bacteroidales bacterium
AAAAATCTTTAACTTTGCAAAGTTAAAGATTTAAGTTCTTTGAAAAATAAAATATTAACAAATTAAAAAAACTGTCCTAATAAAAGGGGACACTTAAAACTATTGAAACTGATATCAGATCAGATGGGATAAATTCATTATCTTGCATTGTCCAAATCCATGCGCCGGCAAAATCTTCGGCAGTGTATTGGATGTTGTCATCATTATTATCGCAGCTGAACATTGTCACAGCTAAAAGGGCTATACCCCATAGACTTAATTTTTTCATATTATGTTTATTAAAAAAAATATTTTGCAAATATGATAAATTTTTTTAAATAAATCAAATATGATAAATTTTTTTTTTCGTCACGTCAATACACACTTTTCTGTCACGTCAATACAATAAACGCATAGACGTTAAACAGTTTTAGCATACATTGATAAATGTTTTTACTTAATATCCATGCTGAATATTAAGCAATCATCACCTTTAACGAAATAATTTTTCAATCGTGCTTCTTCAATAAAGCCACATGATTTATAAAATAGTTGAGTAGAAAGATATTGGTTTCTGCCGGCAGTTTGTAGAACGATTTTTGAACCGTTTAAGGCTGTAATTTCGGATAGAGCTTCATTAATCAGAAGATGTCCGATACCCTTTCCCTGCTCGGAATGTTCTACGCACAGCCAATAAATTTCGTAAGTAGAAACAGTGCAAGGAACGCGTGCAAAGCAAATATAGCCGACAACATTAGAATTATCTTCAGCTATTATGATTCTGTAATTTTCAACATTATTGCCGTTGGAAATTACATCTTGTACTAATTCGATGGCGACATCTATTTCATCAATTGCTTCATCAAAAAAATGAGTTCCCTCTAACATTTTACGAATTGTAGAGGCATCATCAGGGGAAATTTTTTTACGAAATGAAAGCATCATTAATAATTTTATCAAACATATCTTCTATAGTCAGTCCTTGATGAAGTACCATCGCCACGAAGCCGGAATCGGGAGATATACAGGGGTTGGTATTAATATCAATAGCATATAAATTTTCATATTTATCCATGCGGAAATCCACTCGCGCATAGCCTCTCAGTTCTAAATTGATAGCGCACATTTTCATTAGAGTGGCAAGACGATTCTTAATTTTATCTTCAAAATCGAAAGTACGGAGACTTTGTTGATACGAAATGGCATTTTCGTTCCATTTAGCTTCATAAGTAAGAATTTTATGTCCTAAAAATTCATCTTGGAAATGAATTTCTGCCGGAGGAAGAATGATGTCTCCTAAAATAGCGCAGTTAAATTCTCGTCCATCTATATATTGTTCTGCTATCCATTTGGCACCTGTGGAATTTTCTTTTTCTTGCAGAGCGTTTCTCATCTGTTCTGCTGTACTGAAAGAACGAATGCAGTTGTCGTCTAAATACATAGAAGCATGCTCTCCCTTCATTTTCAAAATATATTCTACGTCATGTTTGAAGGCGGAAGTAGGTGTAGGGATGCTGCTTTGACGTAACAACCTTTTAGCCAATGCTTTATCGGAGCTGATGAGCTGTGCATACATGTTATTTCCCGTAAAAGGAACTCCCATGCTTTGAAGCATCTGAACCGCAATTACCGACATGGCTCCGTTTCCGCACACAGATTCTACCAAATTAAAAACTACATCAGGAGAAAACTCCTTAATCCTGTCCATGATAATTTGTAAATCTGAAATAAAAGGTATTTGGATAACTTCGTGTTTTTTGGAAAGATACTCCTCTGCGAAGTCCGCTTCTTCTTTGTTGTCCAATTCGTCTATCGAATCAGAATGGGAAATGTCGTCTCTTAATATTAATATTTTCATCTTAAGCGGCTTATGGCACTGTCAACTATGGTGTTAATTAATTTATCATAAGGGAAGCCTTTTAATTTGCATAAAATGCAAATGTCTGAATATGTGGGATTTAACCCTGCCATTGTATTAAGTTCCATAAAACATGGTTCTCCTTTTGAATTACATCTTATATCTACTCTGCCTGCATCCGAAGCATTCATGATATTCCATGCTTTCAATGCCAACTTCTCTACTTTAGGTTCATCAACGATGGAGTAAACAATTCTATTTTCATATAATTGCTTGTTGTCGTAGGTATATGCCTCTGCATCAGCATCACCAACACTTGTAATTTCCATTACGCCTATAGCCTTTGCACTTGCTCCGTTGCCAATAATGCCTACCGTAAATTCTCTGCCGGGTAAATATTCTTCTACCATCGCAGGCTGATGAAAGGTTTTAAAAATATATTCACATTGTGAGATAAGAGCTTCCTTAGATTCTATTTTAGAAAATTTGTTTATCCCTTTGCTCGTTCCTTCTGCAATGGGCTTGACAAACAGCGGAAATGGTATTTTAACCTTATTGGCATCTTTAATAGTACTGACTACTTTAAAATCGGCAACTTTAATGCCCCTTGCTTTCATGATGACATTTGTAAGCCCTTTATCTAAAGCTAAGGCACTGATTTCGGTAGAAGAAAAAGTAAAAGGAATCTGATACGCATCTAAAAGCGCCGGAATCTGAGCTTCTCGCCCTATACCATACATGCCTTCGGCAATATTAAAAACCAAATCCCATTTTTCAGCCATCTGTAACCTTTGGACAAGCTCCTCTAATGGTCCTATCCTTACTACTTCATGTCCTCCATTTTTTAATGCGTTTTCAATTGCATTAATCGTTTCTTCGCTGTCAAATTCAGCTACAAGTTCAGCAGAAAATCCTTTAGCCAGATAATAAGACTTAAGGTTGTAAGTTAAACCTATTAACATGTTGTTTTTTAACGTTTTATGTTTAAAATGATTTGAATTTAAAAATTTGGCAAATATAGGTCAATATCTTTAACAATTATACTTTTATTAAGATTTATTTTTATTCTGTTAAAATCCTGTCCAAAACATCTCCCAGAAACGGTGTTCCATCTCTGTCCACGTTTGGCGGGTGGCTCCGGCAAAGTCGGCGGTGT
>JALNXP010000287.1 GCA_023230285.1 Bacteroidales bacterium
AAACGCAGCGACCGACTGTTTATTACCCATTTGTTTGGTGTGGCTTGCAACGGTAGGCTGTGCAAATACGGTATTCCGGGAGCGTCTTCATCATATTTCAACGAGTGGAAAGACTCAATCATAGCCGATAAATTCGCCAATCCCATACTTGACCCGCGAAACAACCTTTGCCAAACCGCCAAAGACGAAACGGACGGGCTGATGCACTTCGATGTGGGACGCCTGCCTAACGGCGAAGTATTGGAGCAGATGAAATTCGGTATTATCGGGCTTTTGCAGCCGGAACGTGTTTTGGATATTTTGCGGCACTTTATCGTATTTGAGCGGGAAGACGGCAAGATAATCAAGAAAGTAGCCCGTTATCAGCAGCTGCGTGCCGCCAACAAAATAGTGGAACGCGTGGTTGATACCGATAAAAAGCAAGGCGTTATCTGGCATACCCAAGGTTCAGGCAAATCGCTCACAATGCTTTACACGGCTTACAAACTTCGCCAAATCAAAGCCTTGCACGACCCGACTATTTATTTGGTGGTGGATCGAAAAGATTTGAAAGACCAAATTGGCGGGACATTCGACAACTGTGAATTTTCCAATGCCCGTCCTGTTACCAATATTGGTGATTTAAAGCATATTATCAAAAACAAGCCGGCAGGTGTTTACATTACTACCGTGCAGAAATTCAACGAATTGGGCGATATTAAAGATGAGCGCGATAATGTGATTGTACTCATTGACGAAGCCCATCGCACCGAATATGGCGATTATCAGATGGAACTTCGCACCGTATTGCCTAACGCTCAACGTTTTGCCTTTACCGGTACGCCTGTGCCTAAAACGCATCGTGAGTTTGGTATTAAAGATGAGCATGGGAAAACAGAATATTATTTGGACAAATATAGCGTGATAGATGCCATTGAAGACGGTGCCACCGTTCCCGTGCGTTACACATTCGGACCCACCGAATGGTTTCTCGATAAAGAAAATTTGAAAAAAGGCTACGATGAAATCACCGCCGATTTGGAGGAAGATGAGAAACGTCAGGTTGAACAGCGTGTGCAACCGTGGAAAACACTGATGAAAAAGCCGGAACGTATTGCTGTAATTGCTAAGGATATTGCAACTGATTTCAAAGAGCGGTTGGATCCGCAAGGCTATAAAGCCCAAGTAGTGGCGTGCGACAAAGAGGCTTGTGTACTGTATTATAACGAGTTGTTGAAGTATTTCGACAATTCGGAGATACAGATTATTTTCTCAACCGGACAATACGAAACAGGCGAGCGTTATGAAATGTTTTCACCATTTTATTTAACGGATGAAGCACGTAAAAAATTAATAATTAATTTTAGAAAGCGCATTACGGATGATGAAATAAGCAATGGCAACAATCTGAAAATCTTTATTGTCTGCAATATGCTATTGACCGGCTTTGATGCTCCGATAGAGCAAACGATGTATTTAGACAGTCCGCTTCGCGATCACAATCTTTTGCAGGCAGTTGCCCGCACCAACCGCCCTTATGACGACAAAGTTACTAAGCTGTCAAAAGAATTCGGACGCATAGTCGATTATGTGGGTGTATTTCAGAATTATAAGGAAGCCTTGAATTACGATCCCGAAGATATTGGCGAGTTTGAAGATGTGGACGCCCTTTTGGTTGATTTTCCGAAAGTATTAAACAAGGCATTAGAACCTTTCAATGAAATAAAATTGGAAGATTCGTATGATTGTCAAATGGCGATTATACGCAAGCTGAGCGAATTAGACCACGGCAAATTTGAAAACGAATTTCACATCGTCGTGCAACTTTGTGAAGCCATTTGTCCCAATCCAGGACTAAGGGAGTTTAAAAACAAATATTTGTGGTTGGTAACTATTTATGAACTCTATTTGGAAGAGTTTCGCCGTGTTGATTTTGATGCCGAGTTTTATGCTGCGCAAACCCGCAAGTTAATAAAAGAAAGTGCCACTCTACTCAATTTTCGCGGACATTTGCCCGACATAGCGATTGATTCGGATTATCTCAATAAGTTGAAAGAGACCAAACTTTCACCCTCCGACAAAGCCGAAAAAATCATTCGCGACATTGAAACTATTATCCGTACAAATCAAAATAACAGTGCCATTTATATTGAGTTTCAAGAGCGTTTGTACGAAATTATTCGTCAGAAAAATGACAACAATATTGAGATTGAAGGCTTACTGAATAAATTGAACGAACTTTATACCGATGTGGACGAAGCTGTGATGATGCCTCAAAAAATGGGCTTCCCAGATAAAGGTACCTTTGAAATTTTCCAGCAAATTAAAAACAGTATAACCGATGTGGACAAAGATCTTGCGCGAAAATTCGCAACTGAATTAGTTATAAAAATTCAGGATAAAATTTATATCGGCTGGCAAGACGTGCCACAAGAGTACAACCGACTAAAAGGAGAAATTGCTTTGTTGGCAGCCGCTGATAAATACGAAGATTTGGACGTTTTTGAAAATAACGGGTTGATTGATACCATAATGCAATCAATCAAAGTAAATTACAGCTTAAATTGATGAATTTACCTGAGAACTATATAGTTGAACGTCGTGCTGTAAAACATGCCCGACTTCGTGTAAATGAAGACGAATCGGTAAATCTATTTGTACCGCTTGATTTTACAGATGTAAATATTCAAGATTTATTGGAGAAAAAAGCCTCTTGGATTGAATCAAAACAGCGTTTTTTCAGTCAGAAGACAAAAATCTTATTGAGACGAAATGAAATTTTACTCTTAGGCAATCGCTTTACCTACTATTATTCAACGAAATATAAAAACAAAGTAGTTGTAAACTATGATTCAAAAACCATTCAGGCACAACGAAACTTACTTGACCCAGTAATTCAGGAGCATTGGATTAAAAACGAAGCAATAAAATACATTCGTAAACGAGTTGAAACGCTTTCCGTAAATCTCTTTCTGCCTT
>JALNXP010000288.1 GCA_023230285.1 Bacteroidales bacterium
GGTATCGGAATTGAGGGTATGGATATTCCGGGACTGTTTGGTCTTATATGGTTAAGGCGCACTTTATCGGTAACAATATTTTTACAGTTCATTGGTCGGGCTTTGCGCAAAAGTGCTGATAAAAAATATGGAATCATTCTTGACCTTGTCGGAAACGTTTTTATTCATGGATTGCCAGACCGAGAAAGAAACTGGACTCTTGATGGCAAACAAGCTCAAGAGGGTGAAGCATACGACGCGCCAAAAATGAAAATATGTCCGCAATGTAGTGTACTAAATGCAGAGCAGAATCATGTTTGCCATATTTGTGGTTATGATTTTATTAACGGCGGTTTAACCGCTGGCAACGCCCGAAAAATACCAGCTATGGTCGATGGTGAACTTGTGCTACTGGATGAATCGAATTTATCAGAGCGCAAAGAAGAAATTAAAGCGGCATTGAATAAACAAAGAGAGATAAAAGCCGAAAAAGAAAAACCGCCGGTCGAATTATCAAGGGTTGAAAAAATGCGATTACTGAAAACAGGACTTGAACGCAAAAACGGATTGTTTGCCGATGCCGTTAGGGAGAGATTATGAGAAATTTAAAAAACAAATTACAAGTCATGTTTGGTCTTTTTGTAATTTTTTTATTAGGAATGATAGCTTATTTTTGGTTTTTATTGCTGCTAATTTTATTTTTTATACCCGCGCTTTTTATTCCTTATGGAAAGCTCATAAAGATCTTAAGTTCTATAATATTAAAATTTAACATACGTTCAAGTAAATAAAAAATGTGAGGTTATAAAATGAAAAAAGCAAAAAAAACAGAAGCACAAAAAACAGAAAAACAGGTTCCCGTTGTTAAGAGCTTTTCAAAATTTAGAAGCGCCCGTATGGTTCGCATAGAAGGCAGTTTTATGGGTGGTGGTTTTAACATCAGTCAAAATAAGATAAAAGCTATTTTGTCAGACAACAACATCGAAATCTTAAAAGACTTTGCAAACAATAAGTTTGATCAAGAAATTGATGAACTTCAAGACGACGAAATTTTAGAATTATGAACTACATAACCGATTTTACAAAATCTCGTAAGTCCCTGATAGGATCTTCAGACGTGCCGGCGCTCATACAACACCCCGAAAAGTATGAGTCGCTGGCTGGTTATGAAAGAACTGCTTTGACTGTTTACATGGAAAAGACCGGACAAGTCGAGCGTGAACCGGCTGGACTTGCTGCCGAAATTGGACGGCACCTGGAACTACTTATTCTTAAAAAGTGCATTGCCGAAATAGATAGCCCCGAAGTTGCTGAAGAATTTGAAAGAGGTTACTTGCTTTGCGAACTTGCAAAGACTAAAACCGGTTACCACGATGCTGAAAGTTTCCAGAACACAAAATGGCTACACCATACAGAAGCCGTAAATGAACACAGCGTTTCACATGCAGATGTTATCAATATTGAAGACGGTATTCTGATTGAAGCGAAAATGTCTTTATTCTGGTCATCAAGGCGTGGTGACGATCCATACAAAGGTTATGATTTTGATATTGAAGGCCGTCAAGGAATACCATTGAAACATTATTTTCAAACAGAACATCAAGCTGCACTTTACAATCTTGTATATGGTATAAAGCCGAAAAAAATAATAGTACCAATCATAACAGACGGTAAATTTCATTTGTGGAAGTACAAGCCAGATTTAAAAAATCAAGAAAAGATTTTAGAGCTTTGTAGCTATATGAAACAATGTATTGATACGAAAACACCGCCGAAAATATTGGCAATGAACAGTAAAGACATAAAAGCCCTTTACCCGAAAATCAATGAAGATTTTAAAATATTATCTGGTGACGACCTTGAAAGCGCAATGATCCACGCAAGGGCAATGAGAGATTGCGCCAATCAAGAAAAGGCGTGGAAGGCAAAAAAAGAAGACGCTCAAAATGCTCTTTCTGTTTTTCTGAAAGATACTAAAATTTTAAAAGGTATTGTTGATGGCGAATTAAAAAGTATTGCGTCTTGGCAAGAGCGTAAAGCCAGTGAATCAATAATGCCATACAGCGAAATAAAAAAAGACAAAGATAAATTACAAATTTGCATAGACAACGGTTTAATAAGACCTGCGGGCGATCCTTCTAAATTTGTAGTTGTGAAAATAAAGGAATAGTTATAGACAATGAGAAATGACAATCCGCCGTGTTTTTACGAAATAAATGCTTTTTACTTTTGCCCGGGGTGTGAAAGAATAGAGCCATACACACAAGACAGTCGGGACGTACAAGAAATATTGAAAGAAAAGTGTGAGTTTTGCGGATACGATAAAGGACTTGAATTAAAAGGTATTGAAAAATAAATAACAAAAATCGGAGCTAAAATAAAATGGCACAAAAAACAACAGATCAAAAACAAACAAAAAACTTACCCGCAAAATTTCGGGAATCATTCCAACTTTGGGTTAAACAAAATGAGCATGAAATAATTTCAAGCGGTGCGGCATTTATCGACCAGACTGCACGTCAAAGAATGCTTAAGAAAAATATTGAATATATATTATCTCAGAATTTCAAAAAAGCATGGAACACTGAAGAGGGGCTTTTGTCTATTCAGGCAGGGCTTGAAGAAAGTCTTTACTATGGTGCAACCATGCCAGAAACCGGCTGCCTTGTTCCTTATGGTGAAGTAGTCGAGTTTATACCCTCTGTACATGTTTTTAAGTCAGCACTTACGACCGGTCAAAAAGCACCTTGCAAAGACGTTGTAATTGAATGTATTCACGAAAATGATCAATATGAAATATTTTCTGAAAGTGGCAACTTTTCGTATGAGATTAAAAAAATCGGGTTCCCTCGTGGTGAAGTAATTGGAGTTGTGGTTGTAGCTGTTAAAAAAGACGGCTCTCAAATCGGTAACGCTTTTGATGTCGCTCAACTCATGGAAAAAGCAACAAAGCATTCGACCGCG
>JALNXP010000038.1 GCA_023230285.1 Bacteroidales bacterium
GCACAAAAAAAGAAATAACGGCATATATGAACAAGAACCATACATTCCAGATAAAAAAGTCGACAAGCAGCCATGGCGCTCCTACTTTAACTAAAGATTTACTTACAGCAAGAAATATAAAAGCTATTGAGATGACAAAAAATGTCAGCCATCTTTTTGTATTCGATTTACGTGGAGAATAAATTTTCGACAGCAATAGTAATCCGAAGCAAGCAGCCGGTATAACCACCACTGTAACAGCTATATAAATCAAAAAAAACAACGAAACATCTGTATCCAAAGTTATCAATCTATTGAACCACAGGTAAATAGCAGCAATGTAAACGGGTGCACACAGCGGATGGAATAACAAATCCACACTTCTTGCGATAAAACCGTTTGTTTGCTTCATGTCAAATCTGTTTACGTAAACGAGCAACAGGAATATTCAACTGCTGACGATATTTAGCAACCGTCCTGCGCGCTATAGGATAACCTTTTTCTTTAAGAATATTGACAATTTCATCGTCTGTCACAGGATTTGTTTTATCTTCATTATCAACACATTCTACAAGTATTGCTTTGATTTCTCTGGTTGAGACCTCCTCTCCCGAATCATTTTCAAGAGATTCTGAAAAAAAGTATTTTAACAAATAAATACCATAAGGAGTCTGTACATATTTACTGTTAACTACCCGCGACACAGTTGAAATATTCATATTTATTTTGTCGGCTATATCTTTAAGAACCATCGGCTTCAACTTTGTTTCATCACCGGTGACAAAAAAATTGTATTGAACATCAATTATAGCCTGCATAGTATTATATAAAGTCTTTTGCCTTTGCTGTATTAAATCGATAAATCCTTTTGCAGATTCTATTTTCTGCTTAATATAAGCAGTAGCCTCTTTCTTTGATTGCTCCGTAGAATGTTCCAAATCTGCAAGCATATTGGAATAGCTTTTTTTGATTTTCAAATCAGGCAAATTTGACGAAGCAAGCGACATAACAGGCTCGCCATCAACAATTACGATAATAAAGTCAGGTATTATATAAGCCACACTCCTTTCTATCTCGCTCACCGAATTACCCGGCTTGGGATTTAGTTTTAATATCACCTGCTCCGCCGCCTTAAGTTGCTCCTCTGTAATTTTCAACTTTGCAACAATCTTCGAATAATGCTTTTTAGTAAACTCCTCCATACATTTTTCAAGAATGTCAATGGCAATACACACACTTTCGTCTTCAGGTAATCGCTTTAATTGAATAAGCAGACATTCCTGCAAATTCCTTGCACCAACACCGGCAGGATCCAATGTCTGTACTTTTTTTAATACTTTTTCTATCTCCTCTACCGAAACTTCAATTCCCTCAGTAACATATAAATCATCGGATAATGCAAATAAATCACGAGTTAAATAACCCGAATCCGTTAAATTGCCTATAATAATCTCCGCTATTCTATATTCTGTATCGTTAATATCAAGCATTAACAGCTGGTCGGATAAAAAACTCGAAAACGATTGTTTGTAAGCTATAGGAATCTCCTTACGCTCATCGTCTTTACTTTTATTGTCAGCATATAGTTTATAAGCAGGGGTGTCATCGTCATCACCCATATACTCTTCTAAAGAAAACTCATTATCGACATCTTTTTCTTCATAAGAATTTTCTTCTTCATAATCCCCATCTTGTTCATCACCATAAGTATCTGCATCTGCGGCGCTGTCGTTTTCATCATCAGTAGTGCTGATGTCCGACAAATCTTCCAACACAGGATTTTCTTCAATTTCATGCTTGATACGTTGTTCGAGAGCCATTACAGGCAACTGCAACAATTTCATAAGTTGAATTTGTTGTGGTGAAAGCCGTTGCTGTAATTTTTGTTGTAATCTTTGATCTAACATAACTTATAATTAAAAATCCGCATTACCCGGCGTTCTCGGGAACGCAATAACATCTCTAATATTTGTCATACCGGTAACAAACAGTATCAAACGTTCAAAGCCCAAACCAAAGCCACTATGTTCCACTGTTCCGAAACGGCGTGTGTCGAGGTACCAATACATCTCTTTTTCAGGAACATGTACTTCCTGCATCCTCGTAATCAATTTGTTATAATCAGCTTCCCTTTCAGAACCTCCTATTATCTCCCCTATTTGCGGAAATAAAACATCCATAGCCCTAACTGTCTTTCCATCATCATTTTGCTTCATGTAAAATGCTTTAATATCTTTAGGATAATCGGTAAGTATCACCGGCTTTTTAAAATGTTGCTCTACAAGAAATCTTTCATGCTCAGACTGTAAATCTATACCCCAGCCATCAACAGGATATTTGAATTTTTTCTTTTTATTATGATTGGAATTAACCAAAATATCAATAGCTTCAGTATAAGTAACTCGTGCAAAATCATTAGCAAGAACAAATTCAAGTTTTTCAATTAATCCCATCGCACTGCGCTGATTTTGAGGCTTTTCTTTTTCTTCGTCAGCCAAACGTTTATCAAGGAACTCAAGGTCGTTTTTACAATTATCAAGAGCATATTTAACAAGGTATTTCAGCATTTCTTCAGCTAAATCCATGTTATCTGTAATATCGTAAAAAGCCATTTCAGGTTCTACCATCCAAAACTCTGCAAGATGTCGTGTAGTATTTGAATTTTCCGCACGGAAAGTAGGTCCAAAAGTATAAATTTCAGCCAAAGCCGTTGCTGCCAATTCTCCTTCAAGTTGTCCGGAAACTGTTAATTTTGTGTCTCTGCCAAAAAAGTCTTGTGCAAAATCAACACTCCCGTCCTCTTTTCTCGGCGGATTTGAAATATCAAAAGTAGTTACTCTAAACATTTCTCCTGCACCTTCACAATCAGAAGCAGTTATAATTGGCGTGTTTATATACACAAAACCTTTGTCATTGAAAAACTTATGAATCGCATAAGCCATAGAATGACGAATTCTGAAAATTGCTCCAAATGTATTTGTTCTAAATCTTAAATGAGCAATTTCTCTCAAAAATTCTAAAGAATGTTTCTTAGGCTGAAGTGGATATTCCTCAGGGTCAGCAAAACCGGTAACTACAAGATTATCAGCTATCAACTCACCCAACTGTTTGTCTCCTTGTGATTTCGCCCAACAACCGTCTACCGACACAGACGAACCAACACTGCATTTAGACATCAATTCATCAGCAGGATTATTAATAACTATTTGCAAATTACTAACTGTAGAACCATCATTAACAGCAAGAAAGGCAACATTCTTACTTACACGTCTGTTTCTTATCCATCCTTTTACTGTCACAGAACTATCAAATTCTTCGCTCCGCAACAAGTCTACAATCTTTATTCTTTTATTTTTATACATCTTCTTAGAAAATTATGTTTTGCAAAGGTAGCATAAAATTTCTCAATTTTAATACAGCTAAGCAAAAATTGTAAACGAATTTTTATTCGGCAACTTACAATTTTGTGATTTAATGCTATCTTTGCAAATTATCTGTATCGTTATAACAAATAAATAGCTTTTTAATTACTGAATATTTTACTATGAAAAAATTATTACTGTTCTTTAGCATTCTGTTGACTATAAACATGACATCTATAGCCGATGAAGGCATGTGGCTTCCTTATATGCTTAATAGTCAGAACATTTCAGAAATGCAGGCTTTAGGCTGCAAACTTACACCCGAACAAATTTTCAGCCTTAACAGTCCAAGTATAAAAGATGCAATTGTGCAATTTGGCAGCGGATGTACCGGCGAACTCATCTCGCCAAACGGTCTCCTCCTCACAAATCATCACTGCGGTATCGGACAAGTTCAAGCACATTCTTCTGTCGACCACGACTACTTGACGGACGGCTTCTGGGCTTACGATTATGACGAAGAACTTCCTAACGAAGGTCTCAAAGTTTCTTTCCTGTCTTATGTCGAAGATGTTACCTCCATCATCTTTGACGGCATAGACGAAAATTTAGAAGAAAACGAAAAAACTGAAGCTATACAAGCTAAAATTAAAGAACTCTCCAAAGACCGCAAAGGCGATAGAAGTGTGAAAATCAACATACTTCCATTTTATCACGGAAATCAATATATTCTTTTTGAATATATCGTTTATTCTGATGTACGTTTGGTTGCCTGTCCACCTTGGGGAATTGGAAAATTTGGTGCAGATACTGATAACTGGACTTGGCCACGCCATAAAGGTGACTTCTGTATTTTTAGAGTATACACAGATGCTGACGGCAATCCCGCAGATTATTCTCAAAATAATGTTCCGATGAAATCTAAACATTATTTGCCAATATCTTTAAATGGCGTGAAAGAAGACGATTTCGCAATGATACTTGGTTACCCGGGATCAACAGACAGATATTCTTCATCACAAAATGTTATCAATATAATAGAAAATGTCGGTCCAGCAATTGTTAAATGCCGCACTACAAAACTCGATGTATATCGCCCGCACATGGATGCAAGTCAAGATGTTTTTATAAAATATGCTTCAAAACAGGCAAGTGTAAGCAACTATTGGAAATATTATATCGGACAGGTTAAACAACTGAAACGTAATAAGGTAGTTGAGAAAAAACAAGCCTTGGAAGAAGAATTTGCATCATGGATAAACGCAAACCCTATACGCCTCGCTAAGTATGGTAGTGTACTCGCCGATTTTGAAAAACAGTACGAAATTTTATCTAAATATCAATCAGCTCTGATATATCATACCGAAGCCGGTATTAATGGTGGTGAAGCTGTCGCTTTATCAAGATATTTCAGAAAAATTAATGATAAACTATCTCAAAAAGAAATAGATGAAGATTATGCAAACACAATTATAGACTTGAAAAAAAGATGCGAAACTTTCTTCAAAAATTATGATGTCGCTCTTGATAAAGATGTTACTAAAGAATTGCTTAAAATCTTTTATGCTGACGTTCCTGCAGAATTACAACCTGCTCTCCTTAACAGCATAGGGCAAAAATTTGAAGGCGATTTTACAAAATATGTAGACAAAATGTTTGAAAAGTCTGTTTTTACTTCCAAAGAAAAGATGGATAAATGGTTGGATAAGCCGCATAAATTAGATAAAGATCCTGTTTTTGCTTTAATGAATGATATGATGTCGTCTTATCGTGCAATAATCGAAAAAAATAGCGAATCATACGCTTACGGCGACCGCGCTTCACGCTTGTACATGGAGGCATTGATGGATATGCAATCCGAAAGCGTAAATTTCTACCCTGATGCCAACTTCACTATGCGACTGACTTACGGCGCTGTTAAAGGTTATCACTCTTGTGATGCCGTAACTTACAGTTACAAGACAACCTTAGACGGTGTTATCGCAAAATATATTCCTGATAACTGGGAGTTCGACCTTCCGGATAGACTTATGAATGTATATGAAAATAAAGATTATGGAAGATATGCCGACAAAAATGGTGACATTGTAGTTAATTTTATCACTACTAACGACATCACCGGCGGCAATTCCGGCAGCCCGGTAATAGACGGTAACGGCAACCTTATTGGATTAGCTTTCGATGGCAACTGGGAAGCTATGAGCGGCGACATCTCTTTCGAACAGGAAGTACAACGCACTATTTGCGTAGATGCAAGATACCTGATATTCGTAATCGATAAAATAGGTAACGCTCAAAATATTATTAACGAGCTAACTTTCGTTAAGTAAACAAACGAATTATTCTATTGATAAAAAATATGGATAAAAAAAACCTGATACTCAAAAAATTAGATGAAGACGTAAGATTTCATGAGGCTTTATCGGCATGTATGAATTGCGGCATCTGTACAGCAATTTGTCCGGCTGCCGAATTTTACAAATACGACCCCAGAGCTATCTGCAATATCGTCCAAATGGGAAATGTAGACGAAATCGAAGACTTGTTGAAAAGTGATACTATCTGGTATTGCGGGCAGTGTATGTCGTGCAAAACACGATGTCCTCGCGGCAATACGCCGGGTATGCTGATTACTGTACTGCGAAAAGTCTCTCAAGAACTTGGCTATTTTACGGAAAGTGAAAAAGGAAGACAACAATTCGCTATCGAACAAATTGTAGGTAAAAATATTGTCAACTTCGGCTATTGTGTTCACCCTGATATTGTAGAGCCTTTTATGCACCCAGAGCAAGGTCCGGTGTGGAAATGGTTTCGCAAAAATATTGAAAGCGTAGCACCTCGCTTCGGTGCTGTATATCATCAGGAAAAAGCCGGCGCACTGCGAAAAGTAGATGATAATTCTATAGATGAAATAAGAAGAATCTTTGAAGTGTCGGGCGGCAACGAACTGTTTGACACCATAGAAAAATTCTCCGAACAAAAAGCATCAGAATATCATCAAAATGCTGACCATGACTACCTTATGAAAGTTTATACCGATAACTCCGGTGAACATTCTAAGTAATATCTATTAATTTAATCGTAAAATTATGCATAAACGTTATTGGAATAATTATCAAAAAGAAATAGCTGAAGATCATTATTTTTATGCAAGAAGTTGTATCAGACAAACTTTCTTCTCCGGCTCCGAAACAGCTTTCCTCAAAATGATGACAGATGAATTGGGAAAAGACATTTTCGACGACTCGCGGCAACATACATGCACCGGTATCGGCTACCACTCCGACATAATTCCTCTCGAAACTATTTCTACCGTAATTGCCCGACTATTCTCACTGATGACAGAAATGGGCTACGAAAACTTCGTGCCTTCCTGCATTACATCTTTCGGCATACTTACCGAAATAACAGAACTTTGGCATCATCGTCCCGATTTGTTGGAAAAAACAAGAGAACTGCTGTATAAAGCAACTAAGAGAGAGTTCAACGTGCCGAAAAATATAGCTCACCCCTGTGATATTATCTATAAATTCAGAGAAGATTTGAAAAAAAACATGAAATATCAACTTGTTAATAAAGATACCGGCGAGCCTCTTAAAATTGTTGAACACATTGGCTGTCACTACGCTAAGGCTTTCCCTGACAGAGGCGTCGGCGGAGCTGAATTTCCTCACGTTCTTGTCGGCATGATTGAATCTTGGGGCGGCTCAGTCATCGACTATCCCGAAAGACGACACTGCTGTGGCTTCGGCTTCAGAAATTATTTGGTTCAAGCCAACAGAGGCTATTCTCTTAGCAACTCAAATAAAAAGTTGGAATCTATGGCTCCTTATGAACCCGACTTTATTGTCGCTAACTGCCCCGGCTGCACCATGTTCTTGGATAGATGGCAATATACTGTCGCCGAAATGGAAGGCATAACTTATGATAAACACGGACACGGAATACCTGTCCTTACCTACGAAGAAATGGCAGGACTGCTGCTCGGATACAACCCATGGGAACTCGGATTGCAAATCCACCAAATCCAATGCGAACCATTGTTAGATAAAATCGGTATCGCCTATTCTCCGGAAGATAAATATAAAGACGCTTACGGTAAACAACTGTTCCCACCTCAAAAACCTAATAATCTAATAGTCTAAATTATGAATACTTTTGACTCTATAATCATTGGTGCCGGTCCCGCCGGCTTGAAAGCTGCTGACACACTCGCTAATTTTAACAGAAAAGTTCTGCTCATCGACACAGATGCTAAAATCGGCGGAAAACTTAACTTGTGGGATAGATTGTTCCCCGACTTTTCTTCATCTCAGGAATTATTAAATCAGCTTAGTAAAAATATTAATAATGAAAATGTTACACTAAAACTGAACACAAACATTATCTCTATCAAAAATAATGATAACCATTGGATGGCAACAGACTCCAATGGAAATACTTTTTACGCAACTACCATGATTATCGCAACCGGATTTGACGTGTTTGATGCCCATAGAAAAGAAGAATACGGATACGGTATTTATAAAAATGTGATAACCTCTGTCGATTTGGAAAAAATATTGAGCGGAGAAGTATCTATAGAAACTCCATCAAAAGTCGCTTTTATTCAATGTGTCGGCTCAAGAGATGAGAAAGTAGGCAACAATTTTTGCTCGAAAAATTGCTGCATCTGCGCCGTAAAACAAACTATTGAACTTAAAGAGAAATTTCCCCTTACCGACATCTATTGCTTCTACATGGATTTAAGAATGTTCGGTCAATCTTATGAAGAGCTTTACAGACGCTCACAACAAGATTATGGCGTAAACTTCGTTCGCGGAAGAGTCTCAGAAATATCTCCTACTATGGATAATAAAGTTGTCTTAAAAGCTGAAGATACTTTGCTCTCACGCCCACTGAAACTTACTGCCGACTTAGTAGTGCTAATGGTCGGCATGGAAGCATCAAAAGGAACTAAAATACTTGGCAATCAATTGAATATAAACAATACTGACGGCTTTGTAAAAAGTACCGACCGTTATCTTTCCGACTCTGAAACCACTCTTAAGGGTTTATTTGTGACCGGCACCTCAAAACGTCAAATGTCAATACCCGAAACTATGAATGATGCTGTAAATGCAGCTGTCATCGTTAATAACTTTTTAAATACATTATGATGATCTCTTTCGGCTTTTCATTAAATACAAGCAGAACAATAGATATTGATGCCGACAATTTTGATAAGTGCCACTCACTTATTAACCATGTTCCATCATATAAACGCTGTATCGGCTGCGGCGGTTGTGCCGCTACCTGCTCCGCTCAACAACATTCACAATTCAATATTTTGAAATGTAACCTGTTGTTTAGAAGAGGTGAATATGATACTCTGTCCAACGAATTAGATAAATGTATGCTGTGCGGTAAATGCCTCCTCGTCTGCCCCCGTAATGTCAACACTCGCGCTATGATTATATCTATGCGTAATTTGCTGAAAACTAAATAAAATGAGTATGGATATAAATATGTATAACCCTTTTATTGTACCATTTGCGTTTGGCGTAATTGTACTTTTTATTAATTTGTTCATCGCCTTCGTCTCATGGATATATCATCTTGATAAACAACAAAGTAAACATGTTTTAAAAAACATTATATCATTTAAAACTATTGCCGCTATCTGGGAGGCTTTACGTGAATGTATTTTTCATAGAAATATCTTTAAACGAAACCCCGTTTTAGGCTATATGCACCTTTGCTTCGCCTTTGGTTGGCTCGCCCTGATTGTCGTAGGTAAAATGGAGGCTGTCGCTTATGTCGGCGAATACTGGACTAATCCGTGGTTAGCTATCTTCCTTCGTTTCTTTGAAGATGGTAGAGCTTTTCCTCATAAAGAAGTTTATGCTTTCGTGATGGATCTACTTCTTACCTTCGTTTTGTCAGGACTGCTTCTCGCTTTGATAAAACGAGTTTATTCGCAGTTGCTTGGAATGAAAAAAACCACAAAACATACACCTTCAGATAGAATTGCTTTGATATCGCTTTGGTGTATTTTTCCGTTAAGATTACTTGCCGAAAGTGCAACCGCCGCTATAAAACATAATGGCGGATTTTTAACTCAATCCTTGGGTAATTTGTTGGCAAATCTGCCTATAGAACATTTTGTACTTCCTCTGTGGTGGGCTTATTCCATTGCTTTATGTCTGTTTTTTATCTTCATGCCTTTTACTCGTTATATGCACATATTTTCAGAAGTATTGCTTGTCTTCTTTAGAAAATGGGGCGTTACAGAATCCGAGAAAAAAACCGGCTATACCGACATGGAAATCAATGCTTGCTCACGCTGCGGTATCTGCATAGACGTATGCCAACTTAATACCGCCGCCAATTTTAATAATGTCCAATCTGTCTACTTTATCAGAAACGCAAGAGAAATGGTTAATAATACTAAAGTAATTAATAATTGCCTGATGTGTAACAGATGCGTTGATGCTTGCCCAGTAGGTATCAAAACAACTTTAGTACGACAGCTGTTTCGCGAAAAAGATGGCTTTAATAAAACTAATTATTATGATTATCTGAATACCTTATCTTCTGATAATAAATCAAAAAAATATTCTATCGCTTATTTTGCCGGATGTATGTCACATCTTACACCAAGTATTATCAATTCTATGAAGACCATTTTTGATAAAGCCGGCGAAAATTATTGCTTTATTGATGAAGATAAAAACTTATGTTGCGGCAAGCCATTACGTCAGCAAGGCTTCCTCACACAAGCTGAAGCACTTAAAAAACATGTTACAGAGATAATTAATCAAACTGATGCAGACTTTCTTGTCACTTCTTGCCCGATTTGTTATAACTCCTTTGTTAACGAATACAATGAACTGAAAATGCCTGTTCTACATCATACTCAATATATTGATATGATTACTACTAACGGTAAAATCGTACTTGAAAAGAAAAATTTGAGTATGGTTTATCATGACCCTTGTGAAATTAGCAGAGGCTGTAATATTTATGAAGAACCTCGCAATGTTTTGAGAAAAACCGGTAATTTATTTTCAACAGAAAATGAAAAAAATGATACACTGTGCTGTGGAGGCAGCATCGCCGATACAGCTATTGAAGGCACAGACATAGAAGCCATCGCTAAAAACACATTTGCTACTTTGACAAAGTCAAATCCTGATATATTAGTTACAGCTTGTCCACTCTGTAAAAAAACTTTTATGAGAAATAATGCTGCTTGTGTCAAAGACATCTCAGAAATAGTTGTTGACAGCTTAAACATTGATTAAAAGCGTGTTACGCACAAAAACATAGTCTTATTTTTAGAAAAAATTTTTCTAAAAAATAATTAACAAAAATTTTGACATATTACTTTTATTTTCTTACCTTTGTAGCAATAGTTTTTTTTGTTTTTTTGATAGCTAAGGTATGAAGATAAATGACTACAATTCAAATTCGTTAAAAATAGGTATCACGCAAGGTGACTTTAATGGCGTGTCTTATGAAATTGTTATTAACACATTGATAGACACAGTGTTATGTGAGTTGCTAACTCCGGTGTTTTTTGGCACCTCAAAGTTAGTATCTTATTTTCGCAAACTTTTTAACGCCCAAGATTTTTCTTTTCAAATAGCAAAATCTAATGACATATCCGTTAAAAAGCCAAATTTGATTAATATTTTTGCATCGGAAACGAAAGTCGCTATTGGCACTCAAACTTCAGAGGCTACCGATTTAGCTATACTTTCATTAGAAGCCGCTTATGAAGCTGTAACCGGTAGAAATATTGATGCAATAGTGTGTTGCCCTATATCTCCCGGATTACTGAAAGATAAACTTCCGACTTTTACAGGTAACGGCAGTTTTTTTGTTCAAAAGTTGAAATCGGATAAATTTATGCGCATTTTATGTAATGACAATGTACGTATTGCCTGTGCTACCGACAAAGTAGAAATATCCAATATCAAAAAATTTATTTCACAAGATGTTCTGTTACATAAAATAATTTCGCTGAATAATATTTTAAAAAACGATTTTATGATAAACATGCCTAAAATAGCCATATTAGCGGTGAATCCCGTGAACGAAAACGGCACTTTTGTAGGCGGAGAAGAGGAACATCTTATATCGGCGGCTGTAAGTGCTGCTGCCTCTCGTGGAGTTTATGTTTTTGGTCCATACGATGCTATGCAGCTGTTCCAACGTAATGATTATAAAGCTTTCGATGCAATTATGGCAGTTGCCGAACAGCAGGCAAATACGGTTTTTTCATTACTTAACGGCAAAGATGGCATAATTTATACTGCCGGCTTACCTTTTGTAATAACAGAACCGGCTCATGGCGCAATGTATGAAATCGCAGGCAAAAACATAGCAGATTGTCAGGCATTTAGAAACGCACTTTATTATGCAAAAGACCTAACATTAAATAGACGCGAAAATTACAGACTAAGGAAAAACGCATTACAAACTGCTGAGTAAATTTACTGCAACATATAATATTTACTTCGCCGGTCTTTAAATATGTCGTTAATGCTATTGAAACTTTTATCTCTACTTACTGAAACATCTAATTCAGCTACGATTATATCGTCATTAACTGCTCCGGCTTGTGCCATCTCTTGTCCTTTCGTATCATAAATCACCGACTTTCCCGTAAAATGTAGCGACTGCGCTTTGCCGTTTGTTTGCTGTGTTTCTATTCCACAACGATTAGCAACAGATAGATAGACATTGTTTTCTAATGCACGGCTTTTCATTCCGATTTCCCATAATGGAGTTACTAAGTTTGCCGGACATACGATAATGTCGGCTCCTTGTAAAGCCAACGTCCGTGCGCTCTCCGGAAAACGCCAGTCATAGCAAATCATAATACCTATCCGGCAATCACAAAACGGATGTTGGACAACAAAGAAGCCGCTGTCGCCTTCGGAAAAGCAAAATCTTTCATTATAAAACAAATGTGTCTTGCGATATACTTTGTACGTCTTGTCAGGAAATAATATCAAAGCGGAATTATATACTTTATCATCTTGTCTCTCGGCAAATCCAATTATTATAACAGATTTATTATCATCGTTTTGTGTTGTTAAATAGGCTAATTCGTCTGCGGTTTGCGAATATTCTAAAGCATCTTCTTTATTTATAAAAGCATATCCTGAAATGCTAAGCTCCGGAAATACGATGATGTCTGTATTTGTTTTGCCGATAATATTATTTATAGCAGCGATGTTGGCTTCCATAGAGCGAAAAAGCGGCGTAAACTGAATGGCGGCAATATTGCATTTAGAGTTCATGTAAAATATGTTTTGGTATTAAATAAAAAAAGGCTGTTCAAATGAGCAGCCTTTTAGTCTTATAATAATAAGGTATTAAATGATACCTTGTTCTAACATTGCGTGAGCAACTTTTAAGAAGCCTGCAATATTTGCACCTTTAACATAATTGACGTAACCATCTTTTTCTGTACCGTGGTCAACACAAGCTTGGTGAATATTTTTCATGATGCCATGAAGTTTTTCATCAACTTCTGCTGCAGACCAGTTGTAGTGCATTGCATTTTGAGTCATTTCGAGACCTGATGTAGCTACGCCGCCGGCATTAACTGCTTTACCCGGAGCAAATAATATTCTTGCATCTTGGAAAGCTTTAATTGCTTCAGGAGTACAACCCATGTTAGAGATTTCTGCAACTGCCCATGTGCCGTTTGCAAGAAGTTCTTTAGCATCGTCGCCATTAAGTTCATTTTGGAATGCTGATGGGAGAGCGATGTCACATTTGATGTGCCATGATTTTTTGCCTGCGAAGAATTTGCATTCAGGGAATTTAGTTGCAAAAGGAGCAACGATATTTTGGTTAGAAGCACGAAGGTCGAGCATATAGTTAATCATTTCGTGGCTCATACCGTTAGGAATTTGAACAACGCCGTCAGGACCGGAGATAGCAACAACTTTTGCACCTAATTCAGTAGCTTTTGTAGCTGCGCCCCATGCAACATTACCGAAACCGGATACAGCAACAGTTTTAC
>JALNXP010000290.1 GCA_023230285.1 Bacteroidales bacterium
CCCCATGCTATCGCCATGCCGGTAAGTCCCGGGTCTACGCCAAGGTTGGCGCCCGCCGTGAACATGATAGGTGCCTGTATCGCCCAGTGACCGCCACCGGACGGCACAAAGAGGTTGAGCACCGCCGCACAGATAAATGTGAATAATGGATAAGTCTTGGCTGTCGAAACAGAAATACAGGCATCACTGACCACCGTCCCTAAACAAATACCCGATTCACCAACGCCCATGATGATGCCCATGATGCCTGCATAAAACGGGAACTGAAGTAATATCCCCGCCGCTCCCGTAGAGGCTTGGGTAAAGGCTTTGACATATGCATGCGGTGTCTTATGAAGGATAATGCCCACAAATAAAAACAACATTATCACCGTATTAAGATCTAAAGATTTACCTCGTACAAAAAGATGAATAATCAAATAAGTTATCCCCAACAAAGCAATAATCCAGCTCAAAACACGGCTGTTTTCCAATTTCTCGGCAGGCGTTACCGTCTTTACAGCCTCGGCAGTGTCATCTTCTGCAAGCAAAGCCGGCGATATGGTAACAGCACCTTTTTTGGGATGCATCAATGTGTTTACCGCCACTAATGCAATAATGCAAAGAACGACCATGATTATATTCTGATAGCTGAAGATGGTTTGAGACAGCGGCACCGGATTTGCTATTGCACCGCGTGTTATTTCTTTAAGTCCCGAGCCGGGTGTAGCCATAATCAACGGTATTGATGCCGACAGTCCGGCATGCCACACCACAAAGCCGCTATATGCCGAAGCAATAAGTAGACGATAGTCTATGCCTGCAACTTTTCGAGCCACCTCTTTAGCAAAGATGACACCTACTATCAGCCCGAAGCCCCAATTAATCCAGCAAGCTATGGCGGCTACAAAAGTCACTAATGCGATAGCGGCAGCCGGTGATTTGGGAACAGACGCCAAGGTGCCGATAAGTTTCTTTACCGAAGGCGCTGCCGCTAATGTTGCACCACACACGAGTACAAGTGCCATCTGCATGGCAAAAGCCAACAGCGACCACACTCCGTCCCCCCAATGTTCTACCACCTCCAAAGGCGTCTGATGACATACAGGAATGGCTATACAGATAGCTATTAAAGTTAAGATGGCAGCAAAAATAAAAGGCTCCGGAAGATACCTCTGAACAACTTTCACACAGGCATTAATTATTCGTCTAAACATAACAAGAATTATTTACATCGTAAATATCAATAATAAATAGATAATTTCCCTGCTTCTTCTTTATATTTTCTTCCGCACGAACATTCGAGCGTATTGTCGAGTTTTTTCCCACATTCGCACACCCAGCCTATTCTACGTGCCGGCACACCTGCCATAAGAGCATAATCCGGCACATCGGCAGTTACTACCGCACCGGCTGCTATCAAAGCACTCTTGCCTATAGTATGTCCACAGACAATAGTAGAGTTTGCGCCCAAAGAAGCTCCTTCTTTAATAAGAGTTTTTGCATAAACACCATGAACGGGGAAATGCGCACGCGGTGTAAGAACATTAGTAAATACACAGGAAGGACCGCAAAAAACATTGTCCTCCAACTCTACTCCTTCATAAACGGAAACATTGTTCTGTATCCTTACATTATTGCCTATTTTAACATTATTGGCAACGTTCACATTCTGCCCTAAAGAACAGTTCTCGCCTAATATAGCACCTTTCTGAATATGACAAAAATGCCATATCTTGGTTCCTTTGCCGATAGTAACACCTTCATCGACATAGCTACTCTCGTGCTTAAAAAAATCGCTCATTATTTATTATTTATTAATTTCATTTTCTACTTCCGTCAAAATTCTGACGACCTCCAGACCATCTTCTCCACTATTTTTTCCCAAATGTTTTCCAAGATTTGCCACAAAATATTTCAGCTCCTCTTCGAGCGGCATCTTACTTTCATACTCTATAATTTCATCAGGATTTTCGATTTTCACAGGTTGTCCGTTTTCAAAATCTATATGCTTATTATAGAAATGCAACTCTTTATCTTTTGTTGCGTCATCAAAAGAAATCATACCTTTGCTGCCGATGACGACAATGCGCTGTTCTTTAAACGGATGCAGCCACGACACGAAAATATGCGCATGAACATTATCAGGATATTCCAATTGTGTCATCGTTGTGTCGTACACTTTACTTTGCAAAAACTTTGCTCCTTTTGCCTGCATGTTGACAGCTTTTTTGCCTATCAGATAATTCAGCACAGAGATGTCGTGAGGTGCAAAAGATGAAAAAACACTTTCTTCAGTCCTCACAGTTCCAAAATTCAAACGCGTAGAATAAAGGTAATAGAGCTCACCTATCTTCCCTTCATCTATGAGTTTTTTTATTTTGATGATAGCCGGATGAAACAGCAATACGTGTCCAACCATCAAGGTTACGGAGTTTTTCTTGGCAATTTCGCAAAGTTCTTCAGATTCTGCTACTTTCAAGGTCATAGGTTTTTCCATGAGAAGATTTAAACCTGCCTCAAGAATTTTTTTACCTGTTTCGTAATGCTTCTCCGCCGGAATTGCCACAGTATAACCATCATAATGAGCTTTTATGGCATCTTCAATATTTGTATAACCCTGAATATCAGGATATTTATGTAAAAACTCTGAAAGTCTTGCTGCATTTGTTTCAACGATAGCGGCAAGACAGCCCATATTATGTAAGGTGTTAATATGGTTTTTGCCCCATCTTCCACCACCGACAACACATATTTTTTTCATAATGTTAACAAGCTGTTTTACAGACAATTATATTTAAAAGTATTAGAATTGGCAAAATCTTTTCTATAATGCCCTTTCACATCAAATACAACGGAGATATCTTTCAGCAAATTATCAAAATAGCTTTTAGGCAAAGCGAGATATTCTTCATGTAATACAGCTATCACAATGCCGTCGTATTTACCTTGCG
>JALNXP010000039.1 GCA_023230285.1 Bacteroidales bacterium
ATATACCACCCCATTTTTTAAGCAACGGACCTATGATAAACCAGTTAAAAGCTTCTTTTTTTATAAAAAAACCCGCTTTTCTTCCATACTTTGTGACGACACATTTTCCCACAACGAAATCCCAAATGCTAGTATGCGGTGCCATCACAACAACAGCTTTCTTTTCTGAAGAAAAGCCATGTAAACCTTCAGTTTTCCAGAAAAAAATTTTCAAGAATATATCGGCAAAGATTTGCCCACAAGATTTCATGATAAACAACGAGTTATAAATTTAATTTACGCATAGTTTCCGGCAGGTTTTTCAGAGCTGCCAGTTCACGCCATTTTTTAGCCGCATCAGCGGCGGGAATCCCGAAATATGTAGCTCCCGCCGGCACAGATTTACTGACACCGGACGTAGCAAGGATTGTTGCACCTCTGCCAACTACGAGGTCTTTATTTATACAAACCTCAGCCCATACCAAAACATCATCTTCTATAATCGTAACTCCGGCAATCGAGCAATGACAACCTATAAGACAATTACGCCCTATGCGTGTATCATGTCCTACTTGTACATGATTATCAAACTTGGTGCCTGAACCGATAAAAGTATCATTACTAACACCTCTGTCAATAGTACAGAGAGCTCCAATTTCGACATTATCTTCTATAATCACGTTCCCGCATGATTCAAATTTTCTGTATAAACCTTTTTTCTTTTGAAAATAAAAAGCGTCAGCTCCCAATATACAACCTGAATGAATAATTACATTATCACCAATAATCACATTATCATAAATTGATACATTGGAATGTATAATACAATTATTTCCTATCTTAACATGATTACCCACAAAACAATTGGGCTGAATAACAGTATTTTCTCCTATAGAAGCACTCGGACTTATACTTGATGAACAAGGCTCAAAGGGAGCAAAATATTTGACTATCTTCATATATGCTGCAAATGGATCATCTGTAATCAACAACAATTTTCCGTCCGGGCAGCTAACATCTTCTGTATTAATCAATATAATAGACGCCTTAGATTTAAGCATCTTATCATAATACTTCGGATGATCGACAAACGAAATATCACCCCGCTCAACCGTATGTATTTCATTGATGCCAAGAATTTCCACATCAGTGTTTCCAACCGGTTTTGCACAAGTGATTTCTATGATTTTTTCTAAATGGATACTAACAGGAAATTTCATGCGCTGTAATTTTTACGAATAAATAAAATGCTGTCATATATACGACCGGCACTCTTATTTTACTCTTTCTACATATTCTCCTGTACGAGTATCAACTTTGATTCTATCACCTGTATTGACAAACAAAGGAATCCTTACAGTTGCACCTGTTTCTAAAGTAGCATCTTTCATTGCATTAGTAGCTGTATTCCCTTTTTCACCGGGTTCTGTATATGTAATTAACATTTCAACAAATGCCGGAAGCTCACATGTTAAAGGAGTCTCTGTATCTGCATGAAATACGATTTCAACGACTTGACCTTCAAGTAAAAACTGTGGAGTCGCTATCATTGCCTCATCTATCTGAACATCTTCCCATGTTTCCTGATTCATAAAGTGATATCCAAGATCATCTTTATAAGAATACTGATATTGACGTCTTTCAACTCTTGCAACATCTACTTTAACACCTGCCGTAAATGTATTCGGTATAACTCTACCGGTTTTTAAATTTTTTAATTTTGTTCTGACGAAAGCAGGACCTTTCCCAGGTTTAACATGTTGGAACTCAACAATTGTATATAAATCTCCATTAAATTCTATACACAATCCATTTCTAAAATCTGCTGTTGTAGCCATAAATAATCTCTATTTGTTTTAATTACATTTCAAGCGGAAAAGATATATTTATTTTTTTTTTTTTGCAAATATTTTATACAAGCTTGATTATATGCAGTTTCAACAATAAAATGCAACTTAATCTTTTACATTTGCCTTAAGCGCATCACCAATCATCTTCTTTAACTCTAATTGCTTGGTTAATACGGCATTACGTTTCTCAGGACGATAAAGATTTGCATATCGGCATGGTGCCAATTCTATATGAGGATGCTGTATATTACCCTCTATATTGACCCCTAACCTAACCGGCAAAGGACAATCCGTTAAGGAAATATGATAGTTACAACTCATATCCAAATTATGTCTGCCGGAAACAACAGCCTTATATTTATCCATAACTATCAAAAATGGATATAAATCTATTTCATTCCTAAAAACTGTCATCTCGACAGAAATACTGTCAATTTTGTTCTCCGTCTTTTTGTTGAACATCAATAATTTAGATATTTTATCAAAAGTTTCACTATCCAAAACCACCAAATCTTGTCCTTCTATAGCGGCAGCTCCTCTTAATGTAGAAAATTTAATGTCATAATTCGACTTCAGATAAGTTTCAACAGCAAGATGAAATTCGGCTTTGCCGTCAAAAGACTTCAACATCGGTACTAAAGTATCAATATCGGGTATCATATCAATAAGGTCTTTTATCTCTATATCAAGCAAATGAAAATCAATACCGGTAAAAAGATGATTCTTTCTCTCCGGACGATACATAGCGGTAAGCTGCATTCTTGCCGCTTTGCTGGTGAAGCCCAATTCCTCCATTATCAACGTACCATCTTTTAAAGTTATAGTCCCACCTAAATCATTAATATATGATTCTCCAACTACAGCCTGATTAACCAACGTATTCAACGTAAAATCTATTCCCGCCGGTATCATTAACGGATTATCTTCTTTCTTTACAGTGTCTTGTGACACAACTACATTACTTGTATCATGTCCCGCCAAAGATGTCATTATCTCCATAATCTGATTAACATCGGCATGATCCGAAATAAAATCCATCTCCCCTTCTAACAATCCTGTTTTCTTAACAAACTTATCTAAATTATGAAGTGTTCCTGATAGTTGAAAATCCGTGTTGCCAACAACAAATTTACTTTCTTCTATATAAAACTTACCCGGAACAAAATCAAAGCGAATTTTCGGAACTTCTACCGGATAATCTATGCCAGCAACATGGATTACTGCATTGTTGAAATTAAAATTTACATCCGGATTCCATTGCAGTAACATGTTTTTCTGTTTTTCATCATACTGCGAATTGGCAACCAAATTTATCAAACTTATTGCCGCTCGATATTCTTCTCCAACAACAGCATTAATACTGTCACTATTATAAGTGCATTCATAAATCATTTTCCCGTCTTGAGGATACATCGAAAAAACTCCGTCCGGGTGATAAATATTCACGCTGATAGTGTCAATATCGGCAACTAACTTGCTAACGTCAAAATTACAGGCAATAGCAATATTATCGCTTTGCGTAATAAAATCGGAAGTTGCTAAGTTTAATTTAACGCCATCTAAATCTATTTTCTGTACGTCTGCTATGTTTATATTGAGTTTCCCGGAAGAAATATCCGCAGTCAACGCTTCTTTAAATAATTGATAATCCGCTTTACTCGGAACTTCCAATTTTATTTTCATAGCAGCAGTCTGCGCACAAATGCTGTCGTTATAAGTTACAAACAAATCTCTAAAATCGACATCTCCATTAAGTTTCAACTTGCTTAGCTCAACGTTAGTTATTTGGTCTAAAGTACCTTTGACATTAGCAGAGATACCTGCAATACCTCTCATTTCCGCATTCATATCATCAGGTAAAAACACTTGAAATTCCTGAAGATTTATATCCGCATTAAGCTTCAAATTACAAAACAATTTATTAAAAACGTCCTCAACTTCACCGGCTATATTGATTTTAGATTTTGGTGTATTGGCATCAAAATATTTAATATTAACCACTGAATTTTTGCCAAAATCAAGGTCGGCATGTAAATCCGTTTCTATATCAGACAAAACAAAAGGCAAACCGGAATAATTTACAAAACCGTTATCATATTTAACATCAACAGAAATAACAGGCATCGAACCAACAGAATCATTAGAATACACACCATTGACATTACCTGACAATATAATTCCGCCTTCAACTTTTTTCACGCCTGCATCGTCAATAATTTTTAAAATAGTACTTGGCAATATCTTCATTAATTCTTCTAACACCCAATGATTAGTAGCAAAATCGCAGTTGACAAAAATATCGTCACTTATACTTGCTTCACCGGCAAGGTTGATAGAATAATCATCTAAAGTGAAATCTGCATCTTCAAAATTAGCGTTTTCTCCATTAAACGAAAAAGCCGTAACCTTGAAATCCAACTTCTGATTGTTAAGATATTCAACACTTTGCACCCCTAAGCACGCATCTAAAATGCCAACAGCTACATCTCCTTTTATATCATTAAAATCTTTGATGTTTCCATTAAAAAATATAGAAAATCCCTCTGTAGAAGCATTAATAATTTCTTGAGGTATCACGCTGTCCGTCAACATTTTACATGAAACAAAATCTGATTTAAGCGTTAAATCGCAATCAATCACATCATCTTTCATGCTGCCTTTTATATCTAAATTAAGATTTTTAACTAAGGCATCGAGATTTGTCGACAAATCAATATAAGAAACATTTAGATTTTTAAAACAAACTTTTTTCAAATTAATGGAATTAAAAGGCATTGCCGATTGTGTTGTATCGCTATCCGGAGATGAGTTCCCGATAAAAATATCATAATTATCTATGCCGTTTTCATCAGAAAACACATTGACAGTAGCATTTTCCAAAAGACAATCATTGATTATCAAAGATTTATTTTTCAAAAACTCTCTAATATTCACCGACAAATATATATTTCCCACTTTTGCCAAAGTATCGTTTTGCGAGTTTTGCATTGGATTAATTACCTGAACATCTGACAATTGTATGCTTATTTTTGGAAAATCATGAAACAATGTCAAATCTATTTTTTCAATATTCACATCACAATTTACATACTTAGCAACCTGTTCGTTAACTATAGGTGTAATTTTAGAAGGTGTCAGTATTACAAACAAAAGTATACAGACAGCGATTATCAGTAAGCCAAGAATTGCGGCTAAGGTTATCAATATAATTTTAATGCTTTTTTTCATGTTTTCAACGTTATCTAATTGTTATTCAACGACTTTAACAAATGAATGAGTAACTCCGTAATTATCATGATACACAAAAGCAGAATTATTAAGAGTTGTCACGGTATAAGTTTTAGGAACTACGCCGCCCATTTCCATTTCATGAATCTGGGTAAGTTCGTCATATTCCAACGTCCATGTAAATGGCTGAGCCTCTGATTCTTGCACGTCATCAGCAACGTCCCATGTGTAACCGGTTCCATCGGATTTATATCTTTCATATAAAGTCCCTTCCTGCCATTTTCCGGTTAAAAGAGAAGAATCGAAATTGGGTTTAATATCGTCAATGCACGAAACCATCAACAACAAAATGCAACAGCATAAAAAAGGAATAAAATGCTTATTCATATAATAATATTTTAATCTGCAAATTTATTTGAAAAAATGACAATAATGTTGTTTTTAATACTTATTTATTTTCTACATTTGCAAAGAGAAACAAATGTATTATACATTTATAAAAAATAAAATGAGATGAATGGTAAACCTGTATTGATTTTTATCTTATTATTATCGCTTACCAATACTATGTTTTCACAAGAAGGCACTAATAATAAGTGGCAGATTGCCGGAGATAAAATCACGACCGAATGGGCAGAAAAAATAGACATCAACAATGTACTTCCGGAATACCCGCGACCTATTATGGAACGCAGCGAGTGGCAAAATCTAAACGGGTTATGGGAATATGCAATCACAACAAAAGATTGCAGCTTTCCAATTACCTTTGATGGCGAAATTTTAGTTCCATTTGCTGTAGAATCGGCGTTGTCGGGTGTTGGAAAAACCGTTACCGGAGATAATGTTTTATGGTACAAACGCGATTTTACGATTCCGACAAAATGGAAAGGTCAGCGAGTAATTTTAAACTTTGGCGCAGTAGATTGGAAAGCCGATGTTTGGGTCAACGGAATTAAAGTCGGCAGTCACACCGGCGGCTATACAGCTTTCAGCCTTGACATAACCGCTGCCATCACTACTTCAATCAACACCATTGTCATCAAAGTTTGGGACCCGACAGATAAAAGCTATCAGCCACGCGGCAAACAGGTAAGTAAGCCCGGCGGCATTTGGTACACCTCCGTAACCGGTATCTGGCAAACCGTATGGCTCGAACCAGTGCCGGAAAATTATATATCAAATGTTTACATCACTCCGGATATAGATAAAAATATTTTAACAGTTTATGCAAACATTAACATGCCAAATTATGACAATATTATCTCTATAAAAGTTTTTGACAACGGAAAAGAAGTTGCAACCGGAAAAGCATTAGACAACTCCACAGCAGAAATCATTATGCCTGACGAAATCAAATACTGGTCACCGGATTCTCCGTTTTTATACGATTTAGAGATTTCTTTAATCAGCAAAGGAAAAACTATCGACAAAGTAGAAAGTTATGCTGCTATGCGTAAAATATCTACCAAAAAAGATGAAAACGGGGTTGTAAGAATACAATTAAACAACGAAGACATTTTTTTATTTGGACCATTAGACCAAGGTTGGTGGCCAGACGGCTTATATACAGCAGCTACCGATGAAGCTTTAGAATACGACATCATCAAAACTAAAGAATTAGGGTTTAACATGATTCGCAAACACGTAAAAGTAGAGCCGGCACGCTGGTACGCACACTGTGACCGCTTAGGAATAATAGTCTGGCAAGATATGCCGAGCGGCGACAAATCACCGGGCTGGCAAAACAAATCTTATTATGTCGGCAACGAATCGAATAGGTCTGAAACATCTAAAAACAACTATTACAAAGAATGGGGCGAAATCATTGACATGCTGTATTCTTATCCTTCCATAGCCGTCTGGGTTCCTTTCAATGAGTCGTGGGGACAATTCGACACGAAAAAAGTTGTAGAATGGACAAAACAGAAAGACACTTCTCGACTGATAAATCCGGCAAGCGGCGGTAATCATTATTACTGCGGCGACATACTCGACATACACAACTATCCGGAACCGGATTTATATCTATATGATGGAGAACGCACTACCGTCCTCGGCGAATACGGCGGCATCGGTTATGCGATAGAAAATCATCTTTGGGAACAAAACAGAAACTGGGGTTATATCAAATTTAACAGCACCGATGAAGTCACAAATGAATATATAAAACTTGCCGAAACACTTCTCTCTCTAATCCCTCGCGGATTTTCAGCCGCTGTATATACTCAAACTACAGATGTCGAAATAGAAGTTAACGGCTTAATGACTTACGATAGAAAAATCATGAAAGTTGATTTACCGCAAATCGCCGAAATCAACAAAAAAATATGTAAATCATTAGACTAAAAATAATATTATCTATAATTTTTAATACCTTTGTAAAAACAAAAATATGGAAAACTTAACCATCAATAAAAATGAAGCAGGAATACCAACCTCTGCAATATTAAAATCGCCAAACGAGAAAATGGAAATGCACTTTAATAATATAAAAAAATGGAGTGTAAACATGTATGACTCATCTTTCACTCTCCATTATTTTGACGGCAAAGAAGTGAATTTTCCAAACATCAAAGCTGTCGGTTACGGTAATTATGCAGATTGGGGCGATTTTTCAAGATATTTTGTTACTCCGGCTTCCTGTATCGGCGGTAATATGTTCTTTATATTTAATTCCGACAATAAAAAATTTACTATAATTCCAACAGATACCATCATAACAGAAAGCAGCATCTCCGGACATTCAATAAAAATAATATATGGTGACGAGCATAAAAATTTCTTCTATAACTTAGAAGATTTAACGTGGTACAAACTCGAAAAAATAAACAATTTAAAGGAATTATATCAAAATTCACTAATAGGCAAATACTTCCACGACATAGTTAACGCACCAAAACCTTTGCAACCTCCGACAAAAAAGACAAAGAAAAAAACACAACATAAAACAATAACCGCAAATAAAAAAGATTCTGATACAGCAAAATTTTCCAGCAAAATGATTATAATTTGGAGCATTGTCTTTCTCCTTGCGGTATTAGCGGTTATTTTTGTTTTCTTATTTTTATTCTAAATAATTTATCTATGTTAATAATTGGTATAGCCGGTGGATCCGGCTCAGGTAAAACCACAGTAGTCAACGAAATAGTACGTCAACTGCCTAAAGATTCAGTTTCTGTACTGTCTCTAGATTCATATTATAAAGATAACGGACATCTTTCCGAAGAGCAAAAAAAACTCATCAATTTCGACCACCCGTCATCTTTTGAATTTAAGTTATTAAACCAACATATTGATGAACTACAAGCCGGACATTCAATAGAAATGCCTATCTACTTCTACGTAACCTGCGCCCGTTCAAAAGAAACAGTAACCGTATATCCAAGAAAAGTTGTAATAGTAGAAGGTATAATGGCTCTCGCTAATCCTACTTTAAGGAAAAAATTAGATATAAAAGTTTTTGTAGATGCTGACAGCGACGACAGATTAATGCGTATTATTACCCGCGACATAGTTGAAAGAGGTAGAAATTATAATGAAGTGCTGACACATTATTCCTTATGGGTGAAAACTATGTACCAAACTTTTATTGAACCCACAAAACGCTATGCAGACATTATTATTCCTCAAGGCGGACAAAATAAAGTAGGCATAGATATTCTTCTGTCAAAAATTAAACTTATGATAGCAGAATAATAAACACAATATTGAAAAATAAATAATCGTTAAAAAAATGTTCTTAATTATCAATATTGATAAATCAATAAATTTATATCTATATGAATAAAATACAAATGGTTGATTTACACAACCAATATCTTAAAATCAAAAAGGAGATAGATGATGCAGTAATAAATGTTATAGAATCCTGTGCTTTTATAAACGGTCCCGAAGTAAAATCTTTCCAAGAAGAACTTCAGAATTATCTTAATGTAAAACATGTTATACCATGTGGAAACGGTACCGATTCGCTACAAGTGTCGATGATGGCATTGAAGCTGAAACCTGGTGATGAAGTGATAACAACAACCTTCACTTTTATTGCTACCGCAGAAGTCATCGCCCTGTTAGGACTTACACCCGTACTTGTAGACGTTGACCCACAGACATTTACGATGGATACTGAAGCCATAAAAAAAGCTATCACTCCTAAAACGAAAGCTATTGTACCTGTACATTTATTCGGTCAATGTGCCGACATGGAAGCTATTTTAAAGATAGCAAAAGAACACAACCTCTTCGTCATAGAAGATACTTGTCAGGCTATTGGCGCAGATTATAAATTTTCAGACGGCTCTGTTAAAAAAGCCGGTACTATCGGAAATGCCGGCGGCGTTTCTTTCTTCCCATCAAAAAACCTCGGCGGCTACGGTGACGGCGGTGCTATTTTTACTGATGATGACGATTTGGCAACCCAACTTCGCTATATGGTCAATCATGGCATGACAATCCGTTATCACCACGACTACATCGGCGTTAACTCACGACTTGATTCTATCCAAGCCGCAATACTGAGAATAAAATTAAGATATTTGGAACAATATAATAAAGCTCGTCAGGAAAGCGCAAAAAAATACAATGAGCTTTTCGCAAATTGCGACAAACTGACCGTCCCTTATATCGCAGATTATTCGACACATATTTTCCACCAATATACTCTGGTAACTAAAAATGTCGATAGAAACGCTCTACAAAAACATCTGAACGACAAAGGCATACCGGCAGCAATATACTACCCGATTCCATTACATAAACAAAAAGCATATCTTGACCCAAGATATAAAAGCGGCGACTTCCCCGTCTCCGAAATGCTCTGCGACAGCGTAATATCTCTACCTATGCACACAGAATTAGATGACGAACAAATTAAATTTATCGCAGAATCAGTTCTTGAGTTTTTGTAGAATTAATGATTATAACATTATAAATAAATGAAAAACAAAATATTAGTTACAGGCGGCACCGGCTTTATCGGTTCGCATACTGTAGTTGAATTGCAAAATAACGGCTTCGAAGTTGTTATCGTTGACAATTTATCAAATTCTTATGAAAAAGTTGTAGACGACATAGCAAAAATCACAAATATTAAACCTGTTTTTAAAAAAGTAGATTTAAAAAATAAATGTGAAGTCTCTGAATTTTTTAAAGATAATCACGATTTTTTTGGCATTATTCATTTTGCTGCATCTAAAGCTGTTGGCGAATCTGTGAAAAAACCATTGCCATATTACGAAAATAATATCAATTCGACAATAAACATACTTGAGATGATGATAAAATACGACATTAACAACGTTGTTTTTTCATCATCATGTACAGTTTACGGACAACCTGATGTTTTACCTGTTTCAGAAACGGCACCATTAAAAAAAGCCATGTCGCCTTATGGCAACACAAAGCATATATGCGAAGATATTATAGATGACACGGCGGCAGCAAGCAACATTAACGCCATCAACTTGCGTTATTTTAATCCTATCGGTGCCCATGAAAGTGCTTTTATCGGCGAATATCCGCAAGGAACTCCGAACAACCTAATACCTTATCTCACGCAAACAGCCGCCGGCATTAGAGAATGCCTCAGCGTATACGGAGACGACTACAACACTCCTGACGGCACCGGCATCAGAGATTATATCCACGTTGTTGACCTTGCCAATGCCCACGTCTCTGCAATAAAGAGAATGCTCGACAAAAAGATGAAATCTAAAGTCGAAGTTTTTAACATAGGAACCGGCATCGGCTATTCTGTGTTAGACATCATTAAGACTTTTGAAAAAGTCAACGGCATAAAAATAAACTATAAAATAATAGAACGCCGCGAAGGTGATATTGAGAAAGTTTGGGCAGACCCGACTCTGGCAAATACCGAACTCGGCTGGCATGCAAAACATAATCTTGATGATATGTTGAGGTCATCATGGCAATGGGAATGCCGAAGAGACAAAAACGAAGGATAAAATATTTTTGCATTATTATCATTTATATTGATAATAATGCAAAAATACATGTATATTATTGTATTTCAAATGATTATATTTAGCATTAAATTTTATTGATATGAACCTCCTAACGGGGATTTTGCTTAGATAATTTCACACATTTACTCTAAATATCCTTCACGAAATTATCGATATCTTCCTCTGTTGTATCCCAAGATGTCACAAGACGAATTTCACCGGCAGCTTCGTTCCAGAAATAAAAGAAATGCCTTTTCAACAACTTCTCCGACATTGTTTTCGGCATTTTCAACAAAAGAATATTAGCCTCTGTTTTCTGAGTAAACTCGAAACTACCTTTCTGTGTTATTTTTTCCTTCAGCAGTTGCGCCATATAATTAGCGTTAGTAGCATTTTTAAGCCATATATTATTTTCAAGATATGGAATAAACTGACAAGAAGAAAACCTCATCTTAGAATATAATTGAGCGCATTGTTTTCTGATATATTTCATATTCTCTACCAACTGCGGTCGAAAAGCGATAACCACTTCACCGAGCATCATACCGTTTTTAGTTCCGCCGAAGCTAAGAATATCCACGCCGCAATCTGCTGTAATCTCTTTCAATGATTTTCCAAGAGTTACGGCTGCATTAGCAAGTCGCGCGCCATCTACATGCAGATACATATTGTAAGAATGCAAGAAACATGCAAGCTCTTTAATCTCGTCAACTGAATAGACAGTGCCAAGTTCCGAGCATTGTGAAATATAAACGACCTTAGGCTGAGAATGATGCTCGAAGCCCAATTCAATCAGCAGCGGCTTTATAAGTTCCGGAGTCAGTTTACCATCGCAGGTGGCAATTTCCTTAAGAGAAGCACCCGTAAAAAACTCCGGAGCACCACACTCATCAACAGCGATATGCGCCGTCTCTGACGAAATTATGGAGTTAAAAGTATTAGTACAGGCTCTCAAAGCGACTATATTGGCACCGGTACCATTAAAAACGAAAAACGGCTCTGCCGTTTCGCCAAAATGTTTCTTGATAACTTCTGTTGCTTTAATAGTATAAGTATCACCACCATAAGCAATTGCATGGTCTTTATTTGCTTCAATAATCGCATTTAATATTTCGGGGTGTACACCGGAATGATTATCACTTCCAAAACTTCTCATATTCTGCAAAAAAATTTCGCAAAAATAATAAATTTATAGCAATAAAGAATATTACTTGGTATTTATCTTAATTACAATTTATGAATTGCAGAGCCGCCAGAGCAATTTACATCTGTTGTAGGATTACCATAATAATAAAGATCCGAAGAACCCGACAATCTCCCTGTGATAACATTTATAACATTTACTCTCGCTTCCGAAGCACCGGAAAAGCTAACGTCCAATGTTTCAACAGCTTGATTTATCATTTCCACTTTTGAAGCACCTTCTAAAGACAAATCAGCATGTTGTAAATCTGATGTAGCATCATTATATAAATCTGATGCACCGGATAAATTCACATCCATCTCATCGCTAACATCAAAAACAGCTTCGATATAAGAGTCTCCAGATGCCGTAATTTCACAGTCGTTTCCACTAAGATACATATTTTTTAAATAGCTTGCACCGGATAAATCAACGTCTATACTACTTGCTGTAAAAACGCCACCTGATAATTCAGAAGCACCCGACATTTCAATATTCAAGTCATCAACTTGAAATGTTCCACTTATAACCACCTCTGAAGCACCACTTAACTCAATGGATTCCAATGTAGTAACATAAATTGTCGCATTCATCTCCATATCAATACAGCTGAAACTACAATATTTAAGTTCAAGTTTCAGGTTGCCATTCTCTAATTTGACAATAATCTTATCTGAAATAGCATCAGAGTATTCAAGTACGACATAATTACTTGTGTTACTTTGTTCTACGACCACTTTCCATCCGGAAGCTATTTCTATGGATCTAATATTAGAATTTTCAAAATAATTATTTTGCAATGTTTCGCCCGGATTCTTTACACATGAAGTGAAACATACAAAAATCAATAATACAGTCAATGCCGATAAAAACAACTTTTTCATATTTATTTTATTTAAAAATTTACAATTTATAAAAATAATACTTTTTTCGGAAGTTTGACACTTGTTTTGGAACATTTTTCTTCAAAAACAGAAAACCGTAGATTCAAGTAGCAAGTGCGAAAATACAATAAAGAGTTGAGAAATATAGATTTAAAGGTGTAATTTTTGATTTTTTTGATATTATGTCAAATTTGCATTAGTTGCATTTGATTTTAAAGTGTTTATAATCAAGATGTTTATTTGCATATATTGTTTTTCT
>JALNXP010000158.1 GCA_023230285.1 Bacteroidales bacterium
CTTCAATATATTCAGGCTCGTAGAGATATTGCGGATTCGCCGGACGTATTATGCCCGACCAGCTATTGTCGACATAGACATAGTAAAAACCATTGGCATCTGTCGTGACAGTAGTCTCTGTGTCAATGGAGACTAATATGTTTGGTATAGGAACACCATCTTCAGTAATATAGCCGGAAATTAGTTTTGAGTTTGCGGGTCCATCTATAATTTGAAAATTGTCGATATATACGGCTGTGTTGTTTTCATTATTTGTAATTTTAATTGTGATAAAGTTCGTTTCATCGTTCAACAGTTTGCTGAATAATGTCCAATTATTAGTATATCCGGATATTGAATTTTGCTCTATAATGTTAAATTCAGCTGAATATTCTGTGATTTTTATTTGTGGCGGAGTGTTGTTACTGTTTGCACTGCCATTGTAGTAAAATACTATTGATGGCGTGTTTAATGCTGTAATGTTAATTTGTTGAGTGATAAGTATTCCTTCGGCATCGTTGCTATAGTTGCTGCATGGAAATTTAATAGAGTTATTGTCTTCGTAGCCAACGGTGTTGTCAATTAGCCAAGCACCTTCGCCTGCCGCCGGTTGCGCTATCCAACATTCCGGAAAGGTCTCAAATGTCTGACTGTACGGAAATGTTTCTGTAATAGCGCATCCTGTGGGCAGAACTGCAATGTAATCTTCTTTTGTACTGTTGTCTGTAATTGTTCCATTGGCGATTGTCAGTGATACATCAAAAAGCCCACAACTACTATATGATACGTTAGGATTTTCTACTTGCGAACTCGCCGGCGTGCCGCCGTCAAAAAGCCATTCGTAAGTTAAATTGTTTCCTATAGAGATGTTGGTAAACCGAACATTTTCATTCTCATGAATTATTCTGCTGTCAGAATAAAATCTTGCAGCGGGAAGAAATGGCTCGTTTGCAGCCCCGGGTGTGCAAAACAAGGAGTCCTCATTTATGACTACTCCGCTGAAATTTGTGGATTTTTTCCAGCTTTCTCCTGCGTTATTGTTTGAAAAACAATCGTTTAACTCTATCGAAGGTCCACCGGAACTCCCAATTGATGGCCATGGTGAGGTGTTTTTGAAATTTACACTGTCTATGATGTTCTCATCAGCATCATATAAATATATCATCCTGCCACTGTTGGATAAACTGCTGCTGCCCCAATCATCGGCAATAATTCCAAAATATTGCCGCATTATAGCTGAGTCTTTTGCAACTACTAAATAACCTCCGGCGGAAATAGTCATTTCACCAAAAATATGGCTGTATTGTGTCTTTAAGTTGTACCCTTGCAGTGAAATCGGACTGTCGCTGCTGTTGTATAATTCAATAAATTCATATATCGAATTTGCCGTTCCTCCCGGCGGATTGTAGAAAATCTCATTGATTATTAATGATGATTCGTTTTCTTGACCGAAAGCCGGACAAATTGATGTAATAGTTACGACTAATACACAGAATAAAGATAGAATTAGTTTTTTCATGATGTTTTGTTTTGATGTTAATTTATATATAATCGTAAAAACTCCAAAAACGTTACCATCATTTCATGAATTTTTTTTTATAATTGTCTTGACATGATTATAAAATGTATCTTTGCAGATAAAAAATTAAAATATGACTTTGATTTCTTCTATATCCGGAATACGTGGCACTATTGGTGGTACTATCGGAAATAATTTAACTCCAATTGATATAATCAATTATACATCAGCATATTCTACAATTCTAAAGGAGACTGTAAGTCGTCCGGTTGTTGTAGTTGGTAGAGATGGTAGGGTTACAGGAGCTATGGTTCAGAGCTTGATAATCAACACTTTGATGGCAATGGGCGTTGATGTTATTGATTGCGGTTTGACAACAACTCCATCAATAGAAATGGGCATTATCAGGGCTAAAGCTGACGGCGGCGTTATGATATCTGCAAGCCATAACCCGATGCAGTGGAATGCACTGAAATTGTTTAATGCAAATGGTGAATTTATTGATGCTGAAACAGGTAACAGAATTAAGGGAATTATAAATGATTCTTGTTTTCAATATTCTGATTATCAATTTATTGGCTCTTGCGAAACTGTTGACGACTTGTTGTGTTATCATATAGATAAAATATTGTCGTTGCCATATATAGATTGCGAGAAAATCAAAAATGCTGATTTTAAAGTTGCTGTTGACGGCATAAATTCTACAGGAGGAATTGCGGTGCCGCTTTTGCTTAAGAAATTGGGCGTTAAAGAGGAAAATATTTATCGTGAAAATTGTGATATTAATGGCGAATTTGCCCATGATCCGGAACCACTTGCGAAAAATTTGACACAACTGTCTAAGATAGTGACAGATAACGGCTGTAATTTAGGTATCGCTGTTGACCCTGATGTTGACAGACTTGCTTTTATGTCGGAGAATGGAGAATATTTTGGTGAAGAGTATACTTTGGTAGCTTGCGCTGATTTTGTTTTGCAGCAAAAATCCGGAAATACGGTGTCTAATCTGTCGTCTTCGCGTGCATTGAATGATTTGACGGAGCAATATGCCTGCTCTTATTATAGCGCAGCTGTCGGCGAAGTTAATGTGGTAGATAAAATGAAAGCTGTTGGTGCTGTGATAGGCGGCGAAGGTAACGGCGGTGTAATACTTCCTGAATTGCACTATGGACGTGACGCACTTCTTGGCATTGCATTGATACTTAGCTATTTGGCGAAAACAGAAAAGAAAATGACTCAATTGAGAGCATCATATCCTAATTATTTTATGGCAAAAGATAAAATCGTACTGAAATCAAAAGTCGACTTTAATATTATAAAAAATATTGTGAAAAATGCTGTTACTAATGGCAAATTTAATGAAAGTGACGGATTGAAAATAGATTTTTCGGATTCTTGGGTACATCTGCGAACTTCAAATACGGAACCTGTTATCAGAGTTTATGCGGAAGCAAAGTCTATGGAAGAAGCCGATTTTATCGCTAAAACAGTTATGCAGTTAATTATCAATAATATATAATTATGATTTCAAAAGACCAACGTATACATATCGCAATTTTTGGAAGACGGAATTATGGTAAAAGTTCTTTTATTAATGCTATTGGAGGACAAGATATTGCTATAGTTTCCGATGTTGCCGGTACTACGACCGACCCAGTTAAGAAAACTATCGAAATTCACGGACTTGGTCCTGCTGTGATGATTGATACTGCCGGCATAGACGATTCCGGTGAACTCGGCGAGAAAAGAGTCGAGAAAAGTTTTGCCGTTATAAATCAAATAGATATCGCTATTTTAATGTTGTGCGACAATACCTTCGATGATGTTGAACGCTATGTCATAAGGCGTTTGACAGACAATAAGGTTAATTTTATTGTTATATATAATAAGGTAGATATTGCTTTGCCCGATAAAACTTTTGTTGAGAAAGTTGAAAAAGAGATAGGCGATAAAATATTGATGTTTTCTTCTAAAGAGCCTGATATACAGCTTGTTGTAGATAAATTGGTGGATAAATTACCCGATACTGTGTATAATGATAATGACTTGTTTCGTGGCGTAGTTGGTAAAGGTGAACTTGTTGTTCTGGTTACACCTATAGATTCTGCAGCTCCTGAAGGACGAATGATACTGCCTCAGGTTCAGTCGATTAGGAATGTTTTAGACCATGATGCGATTAATGTGGTTTGTAAAGAAACTGATTTATCGCGGGTTCTCAATGAATATAAGATAAAGCCGGCGTTGGTCGTTACTGATAGTCAGGCATTTAAATATGTTGCATCTATAGTTCCGGAAGATATTCCTCTGACAGGTTTTAGTCTTGTTTTAGCACGATTAAAAGGAAATTATACAAAGTATTTGGAAGGTACGCCGCAAATTTCCAAACTTAAAGATGGTGATAAAATTTTGATTTTAGAGTCTTGCGCTCATCATCCTACTTGCGAAGATATAGGCAGGGTTAAGTTGCCTGCACTGTTGAGTAAGTTTACTTCTAAAGAGCTGTCATTTACAGTTTTATCCGGTTTTACGCCTCTGCCAGGAAATATTACCGATTATGCTATGGTTATTCAATGCGGCGGCTGCGTTTTTACAAGAAAACAGCTTGAAAGTAGATTAAGACCTGTCATAAACGCAGGTATTCCGGTGTCAAATTACGGTATGACAATAGCTTACGTCACAGGCATTTTTGACCGCGCCGTAAAAGGTCTGCAACAACGTGTTTTCTAACAGATAAAATTTTATCATGAAACAAAATATAGAACATTCCGGCATCATTACATCTATAAATGACTTAACAATTGATGTGCAAATTGAATCTAATGCAAGTTGTGGAGCTTGTGCCGCTAAAAGAATGTGCGGCATGACTGAAACACAAACCAAGACAATTAAAGTATTGAAGAAAAATGGCTCTATCACCGGCGAACAAATTGATGATACAAACTATAAGGTCGGTGATAAAGTTGTTGTCGGCGTGGCTTCTGCGATGGGATTACGTGCCGTCAGATTGTCATATCTTTATCCAACTTTATTGTTAGTTGCTTCTCTGATGATTGCTATTGAAATGTTTGATAGTGAGGGTGTTGCAGCACTTGTCTCTATTGCTGTAGTTGCTGTTTACTATTTTGTCCTTTGGCTGTTTAGAAATAAAAATAAAGTAAGGTTTTATATATATAAGTAAGCACTGCTAATATAATTAGACAATATTTAACCTAAAAAAATGCGTGTTAACGCAAAAAATTAGGTTAGAATAGCTCTTTTTGATTGCAACTTTTTAATAATCAATGTGATGACATAAATAAATGTCAATACAAAAATTATTGAAGCTCCTGAAGGTATGTTGAGCCACCATGATGTTAAAATGCCTGCAAAACACGAAATTATGTTAAATAAGAAGGAATAGATTATTATTTTTTTGAAATTCTGCGTGATGATATTTGCGGCGGATTGCCCTATGCTTAGCATAGAAATCACTAAAACTATACCGGATACTTTAATGTTTATTACTATTGTCAAAGCTGTGAATATCATTAATAAACAATTGATAAGCAGTACGTTTAAGTGTCTTGTTTTGGCAAATTCTTCATCAAAAGATATAAAAAGAATTTTGTGATAATTGAGGCTGAACCATACAACTAATATCAAGCATAGAGTTGCGGATATATAGATGTCAAGGTTAGATACAGCTAAGATGTTTCCGAAGAGATAGCCTATTAAATCAGGTGCATATCCGCGAGAGAGGTAGATAAAAATAATGCCGAGAGCCATTCCGACAGACCAAAACATGCCGATAGCTGAATCTTCGCGGAGTCCTTTTTTGCGTGATAAAAGTTCTATGCCTAAAGCACTGGCTACGGCAAAGACGGAGCTTCCAATGATGGTATTTATCCCGATAAGATAAGCTAATCCAATGCCGCCGAAAGAAGCGTGAGTGATACCTCCGGAAATTAATACTTTGCGCTTAATGACAACCCAACTGCCGATGATGGCACTCGAAATGCTGCATAAAACGCTTATTATTAGTGCGTTGGTGATAAACTTGTATGATAAGAAATCAATCATGGTTGTGATCTTTTAAGATGGTGTGCGGTATGGTTCCGTGTGTTATCAATCGAATAGGACAATTATAGGCACTTAAAACTTCTTCCGTTATGATGTTAGATTCGTGATAGTACAATTCTTTATTGACACAAGCTATAGTTTTGATGTGATTTGTGATAGAGCCTATGTCGTGAGATACTAATAGAAAAGAAGATACATCAGACATTTCATCTAAGTATTTGTATAGCTCAAATTCGCTATTTTTGTCAATGTAAGTGTTAGGCTCATCTAAGAGCAATAAGTCTGGTTTGGAGATTAATGCTCTGCATAACAGTGTTTTCTGTCGTTGACCGCCGGAAAGTTCGCCGAGAGATTTATGCCTGATGTCAGCGATTTGCATTTTAGTTAGAAGTTCTTCACAATCATTGGAATATTTCTTTTTTAATTTATTAAAATTGTTGACAGGCTTTTGTTTTGTGTTAAAACCGGTACCCATCAGTCCTGAAAACACAACATCTTCAACGCTTAT